>JAZNYB010000001.1:0-14300 GCA_045594185.1 Faecousia sp.
GAGCCTTTTTCGGAATCGGCACGGTAGAAGGTAATAACATCCCCCTCATCGTGGTATATGCCTTTTGCAACCTCCACCGTGAACCAGTCCTCAGCAAAGTGACCGCTCCACTGCTCAACTACTTCCGTACCGGCAGAATCCTGCTGGGAAACACGCCAAAAATTTTCAAAAGAGGACAGTTGGATCTGTCCTTGTGCTACCCATGCCTCCAGGGGGACGATTTTTCCCTCATGGAGTATTTGGCAGATCAGCAAACTATCATAAGACTGGATATACATATTCCCATCATCGCTGACCCAAGCAACGCCATACTGATTCCCTGACGGATAGTTTTTATAAAAAGGTAATTCACAGCCTGCCAGAATCGTCACAACAAGCAAGACAATCACGATGGCTTTTATACGAGTTTTCAAAGTAGACTCCTCCTTCATTCATAAGAATAAATGGCTGCCGCTTACAGTGTTATCTTACATCGTTATTTGCCATTTGTCAAGCCAAAAAAACATTCTTACTCAAAAGCAAAAGCAAAATACCCCGGCACTTCCCCCTCCCAAGTCCTCAATGGGCGAAACAGAGCAAAGGGTCTGCCCCCCTCATAGGGAACACGAAAAACCCCTTCCTCCCCTTTCAGTGCCTTCAAAATCCCGGGGATCTGCTTTACCGGGTCTTTGCACAGCAGCTCCAGTCCCAAAATACTGCCGTCCTCCTGCGCCACCGCCGCCAGAAGGAGGTTTTTTCCTTCATAAAGACGAACCTGCGTTGCCAGAAAATCCAGATTCACACCCTCCTGCACCACGCCGCCGGAGGGTAAAAGCTCTTTCCGTACCTCCCCATACCGCCGGGGGCTGACCGCCTTTAGCTGCACCCGGGGCCCCGCCGCCTTTGCCTTGATCCTTCCTTGGGGCGAGCAGGGCTTGTATCCCCTTTTGGCATAAAAACGCACCAGCTCCTTAGATCCGGGAACCAGAATGATCCCGGCAGTATTCGTGCTTTCCAAATGGGTATTCAGATCCTCCATTAAGGCGGTGGCGATGCCCTTGCCTTGCGATTCCTTTCTGGTTGCTACGGCGTAGACATAAGCTAAGGACTGCCCCCGGCAGGAGCAGGGAAACCAGTACAACGCCCCCACGACCTGTCCCTTCTCCACTGCCACCCGGCAGCGGCGGGCAGACCAGGCAACAGAGAAAAAAGTGTCCAAAAAAGCATGGGAATCTCCAAAGGCTTCCTGCCACAGCTCCCGCAAAGCCGGCACATCCTCTGATTTACCACAGCGGAACTCAAGGCACATAGAGATCCTCCTTCATAAAGCAGCGGTACTGCTCCACCATTTTATCCGGGTGATAGGACAATTTTGCCTTCCGCAGCCCGGGCAGGCCCATGTCGTCCTCCCGGTTGAGGTATTGAAGCTTTGGGTACTTTTCCCGAAGGAAGCGGGCGAAGGTGCGGTTGATCATGGCATAGTCTCCCTGAATTTCCCCAAGAGCCTTCTCAAAATGAATATCAAAGACGGTGTCGGAAAGAGGTGAGCCAATGGTCATGGCTACGGCTTTATCACCATCAAAAAGGATCAGACCATCCAAGCCAAGGGCATCATAGTCCCGCAAAGCTCTTTCTACCGCCCGCCGCTCCAAGTGGTAATCCATTTGGGGATCAAGCTCCAAATGCTGTTTGTACCATTTTTCCAGAAGCTCCCGGCACAGCGGGATATTTCCCTCCGATATTTCCTCAATCCGCCAGTTCGGGGCGGCTTCCAGAAAGCGGTTGATATGGTTTCGCTTTTGCTGATAGGGCTTGCCCTTCAGGTCGGCAAGATGGTCGATTTCATAGAGATAGTCACAGCCATCCCTGTCCGGGACAAACTCATGGCGGCCGGGGAAGGCTTCTTCGATTTTTTCGCAGTCAGCTTCCGTCAATGCAGTCATGCGGAAGGGAATCCCCCGCTCTTTGGCATCCTTCTCCATTTCCCGCAGCACCGGGATCACATCCCCCTTGCCGGAGGGGAACAAATAGACACTATGTCCCATATAATGGCAGAACACCACAAAATGCTCCCCCACCCATGCGCCCAACTGTTTGCCCCAAAGGTAAAGGTTCACGAAGGAATACTCACAGCCCTCCCGCCGTGCTTCCTGAAAGCAGTCAAAGATCCGTTGTCTTTCCTGCAGGGACAATCTCTGAAAATTGATCATATTCTCACCCCAAGAAAAGTTTTTCTTCATTATACCCCTAATTTCTCTAAAAAACAAGGAGGAACAAAAGGAAAAGCGGGCGCACGAAAACGCCCGCAGTATTATTCAGTTACCGCTTTGGAAAACCTCCAAGCCGGGTGCCTGCTCCGCAACCTTACTGACAGCATAAAGCATTTGCGCCACCCCCAGACGGTTCATATTCTCACCGGGCGCATCCACCGCAATCCCCGCCCCGGACATTGCCTGCACAGCGGCTTCTGCCCACCCGGGCGCATCCGTCTCAAGGGCTTCATTTATGGGAAGCTGAAGGATATTTTCCAGAATCACTGCCGCTTCTGCCCCGGTAACAGGATCATTGGGACGGAATACCACCTCACCCTGCCGCTCACTGCCGGAAACGATGCCCAAACGCATTGCCGTTGCCAGATAAGGCTGGAGCCAGGAAACCGCATCCCCTTCATCGGCAAATCCGGAAGCACCGACATTTTTCTCAACCGGCACTTCCAACAGCTTCATGGCCATGGCAAGAAAGTCTCCCCGGCTTACTGTTTCCTCAGGACAGAAGCAATCCTCCCCTGTCACCTGAGAGCCGGAATACAAGCCGGTGTTTGCCATCCACATGGCTTCAAACTGCCCCGTGGTCACATCCTTATAGGCATTTGCCTGCAAGGGCTTGAGGATCTCCACAGAAACGGTTGCCTCACCGGAAACCGCGCCCTTGGCATCCGTGGCAGTAAAGGTGAAGCTGTCCTTTCCTACCTTGTTTTTCTTTGGGGTATAGGTGAAAGTGCCATCCTCGTGGAGTACCACCTCTCCCCGCTTGGGGGCCTTTACAAGGGTATAGGTCACAGACTCCCCTTCCGGGTCAGTGGCTTTGAGCGTTCCCTTATTTTCCAGATTTTTGTAAGTCTCGAAGCAGCCGTTTTCCACCACGGGGGGCTGATTCTCCTTTTTGTTGATGGAGATGGTCATGACCGCCTCCTGCTCCACCTGATTGCCGTAAATGGGCAGATAGGAAATTTCAGCATTCTCCCCGGAATTTTCCCCCGGCTGGAAGGTCATGTTGTCCAACTGGTTTGCCGTAAGAATATCCCCGGGACAGATCACCCGGTTACCCAGCATCATAAGACCCTGCTCCTTGTGAGGAACGCCTGTGATCATAACGCCGGTCAGCTCCGCCTCTTTTGCGGATACGGTTGTAAATTCCTCAGACTGGAAGCAGTATACCGCATCCGAATCCACCTCTGCCGCCTGAACCGGCAGCAACACACACAGCAGCAACAGCGCCGTTGCCGGAAGAAGCTTTGTCCAATTTTTGTTTTTCATGGGAAATACCTCCTGTTTAAGATTTCCAGAGGTATTGTTTGCTAATTCCCCTGATCCTATACGGAAAAGATCAAAAATTCCACCACATTTCCATAAAAAAACCGACCCTCTGTTTGAAGGTCGGTTTTGTGATTCTTATTCGCCGCCACCGGGGTCTTCCGTAGGCTCCGGCTCAGTGGGTGCGGGAGGATCTGTTGTTTCGGGAGGATCTGTGGGTGCGGGAGGATCTGTGGGCTTGGTGGTAGGCTCCGGGGTCTTATCGGTAGACAGCTTATCCACCAGAATCTGCTTATCCCGCTTTGTATAGAAGGAATAGGCTTCCAATTCTCTGGAGATCCGCTTATTGGTTTCCTTGTCATACTTGCACTTATAGGTGTTGCCCTCGTAGCCGGTGTAAGGACTGACAAGGGTGTCTCCAACCTTATAATCCTTATATTTCTCTTTGTTCTTGTCGGTCAAAAGGACTTCCACGACCTCCCAGTCGGTTCTTTCCTTTTCGTCCCACTCCATCTTGATATAATAATCCTTGGTTTCCGTGCCGGTGAATACCAGATTTACCTTACCGCCACTGACATTGATGTTGATTTTTACGGGATAATCCGTGTTATTCTTGAACTTGAAGTCCAAAGAACCCCAGTAAATGGTCGCATCGCAGCCCATGGGCACATAGTCCACCCTAAACTTGTGTGCTGTACGCTCCACGATCTCATAGTCAGCCAGAAGCGCGGCGTAATAGAGGGTAGATGCCACCTGACAGATACCGCCGCCGACCTCCTCTACAGAGCTCATGCCGGAGTAAACCGTGGCTTCCTTGTAGCCCTTTTCGGCGGTGCGCTTTCCAACAATATCATTGAAGGAGAATGTCTCACCGGGCTTCAGGATATATCCATCAATTTCCGCCGCGGCAAGGCGAAGGTTGGTGGTTCGGTTGGCGTTATTGGTATGCTTTGTGGACAACTCCACCAGAATATCCTTAAACAGCTCCGCTTCGATGGCAGCCTTTGTCTTTTGAGGAACCTTCAGCCAGAAGTCCAGCGTCACATCGCCGCCTTCCTCCGTCAGCTCCAGAGCTGCCTGAAGCTCCTCTTTCAGGAATCCGTAGCCAATGCTCTCCTGAGAGACGGTGTAATCCTCTGTATTGAGAGCCGCGTCCACGGCATCCACGCAATACTGGGCGTAGATCTCATCGGCATTGAGGGTATTGGGCTGGGTCACGGTGTAGGTGGTAGAGATCTCGCTGAAATCCGCTTCCTCGTAAGCCTTGAACACTCTTTCCAGAAGTGCCTGGGTATCCAGCTCTCTGCCGGCAACGCCCATATTGACCTTCAGCTTAAGACCACCTTCCACCAGCTCCTGCTGCTCCGGGTCAACCACAATGAGCTGGTCGTTTTCCGTCTCCGGCACATAGTCCGGCATAACATACAGGCTCAGATCCGGCTGCTCACCCTCCACGGACACGGAGGGTTGGGTAAGGGGTGTGTAGATCTCCTGCCCCAGAGCTTCCACAGCCTGCTCAATATAGCTTTTGTTGTAGCTGATATATTCTCTCAAGTCAATGGTATAGGTGGTCAGATCGGCAGCGGAACGAGCCTTTGCCCTCTGGAACATATTGCCTTCTCTGCCATAGTCGAAAGCCGCCCGCGCCACAGCCCCGGCATCCACGGAAACACCGGTCTGCTCCGGTGTCAGCACCAGCTCCCGATCCTGCAGCTTGATCACCAAATTCTGATTATAAAGCTGGGCGATCCTCTTTTCCACGGCGGACTCCGCCTGCTCCTGGGTCATGCCGCTGAGGTTCACATCCATGGCATAGACATTGTTAAAAATCAGACCGTCATCTCTGGAATAGATCCACAGAAACACGCCTACACCAATGACCATGACCATGAGGGCGGCAATCAGACCTACCATTAAGTTCTGTTTCCGTCTCCTTGCTTTCGCGCTCTTGCGCCTTCTTGTCTGAGGGGACTGAGCCATGCGGTTAAAATCCTGCTCTAAACGGGCATTCCCCCGGACAGGGGCAACGGTTTTTGGGGCTCTTGCCCCCTGTTCAAATCTTCCCTTTTTGATTTTGATCGCTCCTATCTTACTTCGGACATCATCCGAGCGAAAACTACATCCTTCCACGACAGCTTTCACTATCTCTTATATTCTACCACAATTCGCCCAGAATGCAATTACATTTCAGAATCAAGATGTAACAATTATATGAACCGGAGGAAACAATTTCTGACACTTTTGCTGAAAATGCTCTGAATCATTCCCCTTTACCGTATCGCTCCACAAAGAGCATGGACTGGTGCAGACTGTCTGAACCCCCACTTAAGCGCAGGCGCATGGTAGGTTTTTTCCCGTCGGCAACCAGAAATACCCTGTCTTTATACCGGGCATCGGCACAAAGGGAGCTGAACCGTGGGAAATCCATATCCGTCATGGTAAAAAAGACCTCCCCGCCTCTTTGCCGGATGTCGCAGATGCCGACCTTCTTCGCCTTTGCCCGCAGCAGTGCCACATCCACCAGATTGATGACACCCTTTGGCGGCTCACCGTAGCGGTCAACGATCTCATCCAGCAGATCGTCCGCGTCCGACTGATCCCGGATGGCTGCCATACGACGGTACAAGTCCATCCGTTCCACCCCCCGGGAAACATAATCCTTCTGGATATGGGCGGTGATGTTCAGGTCTGCCGTACATTCCGGAAGAGCGGGAGCTTTACCCTGTTCCTCCCGGACGGCTTCATCCAGCAATTTCAGGTACATATCATAGCCCACGGACATCATATGCCCGGACTGCTCCGCGCCCAAAAGGTTGCCCGCTCCCCGAATTTCCAGATCCCGCATGGCGATCATAAAGCCTGAGCCAAACTGGGCAAAGTCCCGGATGGCAGCCAGCCGCTTTTCTGCCACCTCAGACAGGGCTTTATCCGGGCGGTAGGTGAAATAAGCATAGGCGTGACGGTTGGAGCGACCCACACGACCACGAAGCTGGTGAAGCTGGCTCAGCCCCAAACGGTCGGCGTTTTCGATAATGAGGGTATTGGCGTTGGGGATGTCCAGACCGGTTTCGATGATGGTGGTGCAAACCAGAACCTGAATCTGACCGTCTGCCATGGCGGTCATAATGGCACCTAAGTCCTCCTCACCCATTTTTCCATGGGCAACAGCGATGTTTACCTCCGGCATTCTCTCCTGCATGGCGGCAGCAACCCGCTCAATGGTTTCCACCCGGTTGTGCAGATAATAGACCTGACCGCCTCTGCCCACCTCCCGGCGAATGGCATCGTCCAAAAGCTCCTGCTTATGCTCCAGAACAAAGGTCTGCACCGGATAGCGGTCAGCGGGGGGAACTTCTATGGTGGACATATCACGGATACCGGAAAGTGCCATGTTCAGGGTTCTGGGTATGGGGGTTGCGGAAAGGGTCAGCACATCCACGCCCCTGGACATCTCCTTTAGCCGCTCCTTATGGCTGACACCGAAACGCTGCTCCTCGTCCACCACCAGAAGTCCCAGATTCTTAAACTCGATTCCTTTTTGCAGCAGCTTGTGCGTGCCAACAACAATGTCCACCACACCGGCTCTCATATCCTGCAAGGTTTTTTTCTGCTGCTTGGCTGTGCGGAAGCGGCTGAGCATATCCACATTGATGGGAAAGCCCTGAAAACGGCTTAAAATCGTCTGTTAATGCTGCTGGGCAAGGACGGTGGTCGGTGCTAAAATCGCCACCTGCTTGCTGTCCAGCACAGCCTTCATCACCGCCCGGAGCGCAACCTCCGTTTTTCCGAAGCCCACATCTCCGCACAAAAGCCGATCCATGGGCACGAAGGACTCCATGTCCTGCTTGATCTCCGCAATGCACCGAAGCTGGTCGTCCGTCTCCGGGTAGGGGAAATTATCCTCAAACTCTCTTTGCCAGGGAGAATCCGGTGAAAAAGCGAAGCCCGTCTCCCCTTTTCTGGCGGCATACAGCTTGATCAGCTCTCCCGCCATATCCCTGGCGGCTTTTCTGGCTCTGGTCTTTGTTTTTTGCCACGCGTCAGAGCCCATTTTGCTCAGCTTCACCGGGGCATCTTCCCCGCCGCCGATGTATTTGCTGATAAGATCCAGACTGGTTGCGGGTACATACAGGGTATCCGTCCCCTGATAGGCGATCTTCACATAATCCTTAATGACCCCATCCACCCGGATCTGCTCCATGGCGACGAATCTGCCGATGCCGTACTGGTCATGCACCACCAGATCACCGGGGGACAGATCCGTAAAGGAAGCCAGCTTTTGCCGGTTGGTCGCTCCGGTCTTTTTCCCCTTGGGCTTTGGTGCCTGCACCGCCATAAGCTGCCCTTCGGTGATCACTGCCAGCTTCATGTCCGGGTATTCCATGCCAAAGGGCAGTGTTCCCTCCGTCAAAAGGATCTGCCCGGGCTGGGGAAGTCCGGTCAAAGGAATGGCAAGGAAGCAGGAAAGGTTCTTTTCCCTGAGCATATTTTGCAGCAGCTCCGCCCTTCTGCGAGAGCCGCAAAGAACAAGGCTTCTGAACTCCAGCCGCTGATAGTGGGCAAGGTCTGATGCCGCGGTCTCCAGATTGCCGCCGTAGCCCGGAAGCTGCTTTGCCGTAAACGCGACCAGATCCTCCGGTCGCCGCTCCTCCGGGTAGCTGCTTGCGGTAAAGGGGTCTAAATAGGCAACCGTCCGATCCCCAAGGCTTCTTGTAAAGTCCTCCCACTGCAGCTCAAATTCGCACAGCTCCCCGGCTACCGTACCCGCCTGCAGTAGACTGTCCAACTGCAAGCCCAGCTCTTCCGTACGGTGCTGCGCCCCTCGGCGCAGGCTGCCCTGATCGCAGAGGATCAAAAGGGTATCCTCCGGGAGATAGTCCAGAGCCGTACACATCCTGTCATAGATCAGGGCGGCGTACCGGTCGGCACTGAACAGGCTCAGCCCATTTTCCAGACGGGTCTTGTCCTCCTCCAAGGTGCGGATCAGGCTTTCGTTGGGATTTTTCCGCCGCTTTTGTCTTGCGATCAGCCGCCCCAAGTCCTCAGCCAGACCCAACGCGCCCCCGGAATGGAAGCCCGGCTGGATCTCCGAAACAGGAAGCACCAGAATTTCCTTCACATTTTCCGTTCGTCTCTGGGTATCCGGGTCAAAATAACCCATGGTATCCACTTCATCCCCAAAGAACTCCGCCCGGATGGGATATTCCTCTCCCGGGGAATATAAGTCCAGAATACCGCCACGGATGGCAAACTGACCGGGTCCTTCCACCATGGGGGCTCTGGTATAACCCAGCTCCACCAGATGCTTTGCCAGCTCCTCCAGCTCCCAGACTGCCCCCACCTTTAAGGAAAAGGCGGCATCCAAAAGGGTTTCACCGGGAAGGGTGCGCAGCGCGGCGGCTTCCCAGGAGAAAATTTGCAGTCTGGTTTTACCCTTCGCAAGATCGTGAAGCTGGCGCAGGCGGTGCTGCTCCCAAATGCGGGAGGTGACCGCTGTGCCATAGAGATTCAAGTCCCGGCAGGGCATGACCGGAGCTTCAAACCCCAAAAAGGCTTTTAATTCCTCCCGCAGCCGCTTTGCCGCCAGATCATCCTGACAGATCACAGCCACCGGGCGACCGCTTTCCTGATACAGCCCCGCGATCACATGAGTCCGGTTGATCTGCGCCAGTCCCGTTGCCGCCACCGCGCCGCCCTCCCGGACGACCTTCAACACCCGGGAAAACTCCCGCAGCTCCTTTAAGGACGATAATAATAGCTCCATTTTCTGCCTCCCTTCACTCTCTCGTAACCTCGTCGAACATCCTTATTTTTAGTCATAGTATGTCACAATTTATTCTTTCCACGCAGGAACGCGGAAAGGGGAAAAACCTCCCCTTTCCGTAATATGGTATCTATGTGTAATTATTTTCCATTAAAGCTTCCGGCGGCTTTTTCCCAGCCTTCTTCCACAATGGAAAGAACCGCTTCTGCCGCCCTGTCCCACATGGGCTCCAGAATCTTTTCCTCCTGCGCCGAAAAGGAGGACAGCACCCAATCCGCAAGATCATAATCCGGGTGGGGTTTTGCTCCCACACCGATCTTCACCCGTGGGAAATTTTGACTTTGCAGGCAGGCGATGATGCTTTTCAGCCCATTGTGACCACCCGCTGAGCCTTCTGCCCGGATGCGCAATCTTCCCGGCTCCAAGGATACATCGTCAAACAAAACGATGATCCTCTCCGGGGGCAGCTTATAAAACCGGGCTGCCTGCAAAACGCTGTCTCCCGAAAGATTCATAAAGGTCTGGGGCATCAGAAGGATCAGTCTTTGACCCTGGAAGCTCACCTGACCCAGAAGCCCCCGGAATTTTCCTTTATCCACACGGCATCCCAGCTTTTTGCCCAGAGCCTCCATTGCCCGGAAGCCTGCGTTATGCCGGGTTTTATGGTACTTTTGTCCCGGATTTCCCAGCCCCACAATGAGCCAATCCGCAGCCGGTTTTCCAAACATCAGAACAGGCTGGAGATGGAAGTCTCCGTATAGACACGGTTGATTGCCTTGGCAAACAGGGGGGCGACATCCAACTGGTGGATCTTTTCTCCCTTATAGCCCTCAGGCAGGGGGACGGTATTGGTGACCATCAGCTCCTGAATGTAGCTGTTTTCGATGCGCTCCAGAGCAGGCCCGGAGAGCACGCCATGGGTCGCGCAGGCATAGACAGCCTTTGCTCCACCAACCTCCACCAGAGCTGCGGCGGCGTTGCACAAGGACCCGCCGGTATCCACCAGATCGTCATAGATCAGACAGGTCTTGCCACGAACATCACCGATGACATTCATGACCTCGCACACATTGGCCTTCTGACGGCGTTTATCCACAATGGCAAGATCCATATGAACCTTCTCCGCGAAGGCTCTGGCACGACCCACAGAGCCGGCATCAGGGGAAATCACAACAAACTCGCTGTGGTCGAACTTATCCTCGGGGAACTTCTCCATGTAGTGCTTCACGAACACAGGCGCGCCGTGCATATTGTCCACAGGAATATCAAAGAAGCCCTGGATCTGAGCGGCATGGAGATCCATGGTCAGAACCCGGTCAGCACCGGCGGCGGTGATCATGTTGGCAACCAGCTTTGCGGAGATGGGATCACGCCCCTTTGCCTTACGATCCTGACGGGCATAGCCAAAATAAGGAATGACCGCCGTAATTCTTCCGGCAGAAGCCCGACGGAAGGCATCGATCATAATGAGCAGTTCCATCAGGTTGTTGTTTACCGGCTTGCAGGTAGGCTGGACAACAAAAACATCACAGCCACGAACCGTCTCCATAATGGATACGGAAACCTCACCGTCGGCAAAAGCCTTTACTTCGCTCTTGCCCAGCTCCAGCCCCAGCTCGTCGCAAATGCCATAAGCAAAGGCGGGGTTGGCGTTACCGCAGAATACCTTGATCTCTTTACCATGTGCAATCATCGGAAGATACCTCACTTTTAATCTTTCATATCCGTTTAGTTTTCTCCTGCGATCCTCAGACCGCCCCAAGCCGGGCAAGTCCATGGCTCATACTCATTATAGCACTCCCAAAGGCAGAAAGGCAACTGTTTTTACTGAAAACGAAGGGCAAAAAACTGCTGAATCTTTATCGGTTTTTTGGAAGAAAATGGTTAAAACGACAAAAGCCACCGGAAACGAACTTCCAGTGGCTTCTATGGGGGTAAAATATGAAATTACAGACCCTTGTCCTGCTGAATCAGAAGCTTCAGAGCCTCAACGCCCACACGGATGGCGGCAGAGGTATCCTCGCTCATATCCTGATCCAGACCTGCCTTCTCCCGCTCCTGATTCCAGATCACATGGAAGCAGCTACCGCAGCGAACCCCCAGAGCGGAGGCAACCACGAACAGAGCGGCGGATTCCATCTCACTTGCCTTGACACCCAGCCGCTTCCATGCTTCCCACTTCTGCAGAAGCTCATAGGAAACAGGCATTCTCTCCGGGCTGTGCTGACCGTAGAAAGCATCCTTGCACTGCACAACGCCCACATGGGTGCGCTTGCCCATATCCAAAGATGCCTTGCGCAGAGCGTTGGTCACATCCAGATCCGCAACGGCGGGGAACTCAATGGGGGCGTATTCCATAGAAGTATGCTCGAAGCGAACCGCGCCGGTCGCGACCACCACATCCCCGGACTTTACATCCAGGTCAATGCCGCCGCAGGTGCCCACACGGACGAAGGTATCGGCACCGATGGCTTTCAGCTCCTCCATGGCGATGGCAGCGGAGGGGCCGCCGATGCCGGTGGAGCAGACGGAAACCTTCTCACCCAGCAGATAACCGGTGTAAATGTTATACTCCCGGTTCATTCCCACATGGACGGGGTTATCAAAGAGCTTTGCGATGGCTTCGCAGCGACCGGGGTCACCGGGGAGGATGCAGTAGCGGCCTACATCGCCCTCAACACAGTGGATATGGAACTGTCTTCCTGTATCTTGCATGATATATCACCTTTCCTTGTCAGAATAAAAATACAAATTTATTATACCACAATTCTCCATTATTTGCAATCGTCTCTTTGTGGATTTCCTGCTCCGAATTTTGTACAGATTGTACACCTGTCTCAGAACAAGCTAACCTGACTGGTGTCCGGCAAGCCTCCGAAAGCACCGGCAGCTTTCAGGTTTTCAATATGGGTCTTTGACACCTTGGGGCAGGCAGAAGCAAATTCCTCAATGGAGATAAACTGTTTTCCCTTTCTGCCCTCCATAATGTCCCATGCGGCAGTCTCACCCAAGCCGGACACGGAGACAAAGGGGGGCAGAAGCATACCGTCTTTAATGAGGAATTTGGTGGCGTGGGATTCGTACAGATCCATGGGGGCGAAACGGAAGCCTCGGATATAGAACTCGTAGCACACCTCCAAAGTGGTCAGCAGGTCTTCATCCTTGTCCGTAGCATCGTCGTTTCCGTCAATGGAGGCGATATGGACTTTAACTTCCTCCAAGCCTCTTGTCATCATAGCCGCGTCGAAGCCGCCCTTCTGACTGCGCCGGTAAAAGTATGCCGCGTAGAAAGCCAGAGGATAATGCACCTTGAACCAGGCGATCCGGAAAGCCATCATAACATAAGCAACGGCGTGTGCCTTGGGGAACAGATATTTGATCTTCTTGCAGGAGCCGATGTACCACTCCGGCACGCCGGCTGTCCGCATTTCCTCCTCCGCTCCCTCGGGAAGTCCCCTGCCCTTACGAACCGCCTCCATGATCTTAAAAGAACGCTTCGCCGGCATACCACATTCGATCAGATAGTTCATAATATCGTCACGACAGCCGATGGCCTGGTCAACGGAAGCAGTGCCGCTGACGATCAAGTCCTTGGCGTTTCCCAGCCACACATCCGTGCCATGGGAGAAACCGGAGAGCCGCAGAAGAGTGTCAAATTTGGTGGGCATGGTGTCCATAAGCATCCCACGGGTGAAGCGGGTATTGAACTCCGGAATTGCCACAGCCCCGGTCTGACCGAGGATCGGGTCGTCCTCATAGCCCAGCACCTTGGAGGATGTGAAAATGGACATGGTGTCCTTATCGTCCAGAGGAATGGTCTTGGCATCCACCCCGGTCATGTCCTCCATCATGCGGATCATTGTGGGGTCATCGTGTCCCAGCATATCCAGCTTTAAGAGGTTTTCCTCCATGGAGTGGTATTCAAAATGGGTGGTGATGGTATCTGCCTTGGGGTCATCGGCGGGGTGCTGCACCGGGCAGAAGTCCCAGATCTCATTTTCCTGAGGGATGACCACCAGACCGCCGGGGTGCTGCCCCGTTGTGCGCCGCACGCCAACACAGCCAGCCGCCAGCCGCCCCTCCTCTGCCTTGGATTTGACCATGCTCCGCTCGGAAAGGTATTTCTTAACATATCCAAATGCCGTCTTTTCCGCCACTGTTCCAATTGTCCCCGCCCGGAACACATGGGATTTTCCGAACATCTCCACGCAATAAGCATGGGCTTTTGCCTGATATTCTCCGGAGAAGTTCAGGTCGATATCCGGCACTTTGTCTCCCCCGAACCCCAAAAATGTCTCAAAGGGGATGTTGAAGCCGTCCTTTTCAAACTTCGTGCCACAGTGAGGACACACCCCATCGGGAAGGTCCGCGCCACAGCCGAAGCCCTCCGGCACATCGAAGGTGGTAAACTTGCACTGGGGGTTGGGACAGCGGTAATGGGGCGGGAAGGAGTTGACCTCCGTAATGCCAGCCATATACGCCACAATGGACGAACCCACAGAGCCACGGGAGCCCACCAGATAGCCATGCTCCAGAGAATTTTGCACCAGCTTCTGGGCAGACATATAGATCACATCATAGTGACAGCTAATAATGTCCGTCAGCTCCGTCTCTACTCTTTTTACGATCAGCTCCGGTGGGTTTTCGCCGTACAGCCGGTGCATCTTCCCATAGACCAGAGCCTTCAAATCCTCCACGGAGTTTTCAATCTTGGGAGCAAACAGGTTATGGGGCACCGGGCGCAAAGTCTCGCACATATCCGCAATGAGATTGGTGTTGGTAACGACAACCTCGTAGGCTTTTTCCTCTCCCAAGTAGGAGAATTCCCGAAGCATTTCGTCCGTGGTACGGAAATACAGGGGGTTGGGCTCGTCGCAGTCAGGAAAGCCCTTAGTTGCCAAAAGAATATGACGGTAAATTTCGTCCTCCGGGTTCAGAAAATGCACATCTCCCGTGGCACAGACAGGAATACCCAATGTCTCTCCCAGACGGACAATGGTGCGGTTAAACTCCCGGATCTCCTC
>JAZNYB010000002.1:0-4362 GCA_045594185.1 Faecousia sp.
AGGGATGCAGGCTTTCTGGAACTGTAAAAATCTGTGAGGAGCTATGGAACATGACAAAGGCAGCAGCCCCGGAACAGGGGGTCAAGCGGAGAAAAGTGGATACCGGGGCATATATTTCCGTTCTGCGGGAGCTGACGGAGCAGGGGCAGGAGGTGTGCCTTCTCATCAGCGGCAATTCCATGTGTCCCTTCCTGATTCACGAGCGGGATTCCATCCGCTTCAAAAAGCCGGACAGAGAGCTGCGCCGGGGGGATATGGTGTTTTATCAAAGACCCAACGGGCGATTTGTCATGCACCGTGTTTATAAGGTGGTGAAGGAGGGCTATCTCATTACGGGAGATGCCCAGATCGCCGTGGAAGGCCCGGTGAAAAGAGAGCAGATCTTCGCTTTGATCACGCAGGTGCATCGGAAGGGCAAATGGATCGGCCCGGGGAATTTCTGGTGGGAGTTTTTTGAGCATATCTGGATCAGAATGATAAAAATCCGCCTGCCGGTGCTGTATCTTTACAACCGGTTGACCGGGAAAAGGAGAAAATGACAGAATTCCTCGTGGATCGCTTCCGGATGTATGAAATATGACTTGGATTTTAAGATGTATAACAAAGGTGTGAATTTATGTCAAAAAAGTAAATTTCAGAAGCCAACGACTTTGGCGCGGTGATCTCAATCATTGAGAATGCCAAGGGGAGAGCATTAAAGGCGGTTAATGCTGAGCTTATCCGTATGTATTGGCAGGTTGGTGAGTATCTTTCGGGTTTGTGTACAGATGCTTCCTTTGGTGATAAAATCATTGACGAGGTTGCAGATTTTATTTCCCACGCTGCCCCTACAATCAAAGGCTTCAACCGGCGGGGACTATATAGGATGAAGCAATTCTACGAAACCTATCGGAATGATGAATTTGTGTCAGCACTGCTGACACAAATTAGCTGGACAAACCATCTGATGATTATGTCAAAATCCAAAACAAAGGAAGAACGGGATTTTTATGTGGCTTTAGCCGCAAAAGAGCATTATTCATCTCGTGAGCTTGAAAGGCAACTGGATACCGCATACTATGAGCGGTATATGTTGTCGTCTGGCAAACAACCTCCTGAGTTGGTGCCGCAGAAAGTGCGAAACAGTATTCTTGACACATATGTATTGGAGTTTCTTGATTTGCCCGAGCAGTATTCCGAACGGAATTTCAGAAAGGCTATCATTCAAAACCTAAAGCAATTTATTTTGGAGTTTGGGAAAGACTTTACTTTCATCGGCGAAGAATACCGTGTGCAAGTTGGCGGACAAGATTTTTATATCGACTTGCTATTTTATAATCGTGCGTTGTCTTGTCTTGTGCCGATTGAATTAAAAATCGGTAAGTTTAAGCCCGAACACATTGGACAAATTAATTTCTATCTCGAAGCACTGGATAGAGATGTGAAAAGGTCAAATGAAAATCCAAGTGTTGGCTTGATTCTCTGCGCAAGCAAAGACGATGCCGTTGTTGAGTATGCACTGAGCCGCAGTATGTCTCCGACACTGGTTTCGGACTATACCTTATGTCTGCCTGATAAACAGCTTCTGAAAGTCAAGTTGCAGGAATTGACAGAACTTGCATTGGAAGAAAATGAGGGCAGTGATAATGAATGAGCCTCATATCCGTTCCGTATTTTTGGTGCGGACATAGTTTATCAGCAAAGGTATTGCGGCTCCCGCCAATTCATAAAATGAGGAGCCCAGCCGTTTCTTTGCAGAAAGGACAAACTCCCTCTTGACAACAAGCCTTGCCCTGTGCTACCATAACCCTGCAATCAAATATGCGCTTTCATTCAGGGAAGCGGGGTGCGAATCCCCCACGATGCCGTCGCTGTAAGGTGGAGCGGCTCCATTATGTCACTGGGAAACCGGGAAGGCGGAGCTGCGAAGAAACCAAGTCAGAATACCTGGGAAAGCTGCCGCGCAAAGAGCTGCGAGCCACAGCCACTGCCATCTGTCCCCCCAACCGGGATGGAGTAGCTTCCTTTCTTTGTGCGGAAAACAACAGAAAGGGAGTATTTATTATGTCAAAAAACACGAAGATCCTCATTGTTGCCCTGTGCGTTCTGGCACTGGTGGCGGGTATGGCCTGCGCCTGGTACTTTGGCTACTACGCCCCCCGGCAGGAAGAGCTGAACGCCAAGGACGATAGTGAGATCACCATTACCATTCAGGTGACCCATTCCGATGGAACGGTGAAAGAATTTGAGGTCAAGACCTGCGCGACCTATTTAGGCGAAGCCCTCATGGAAACGGATTTTGTGGAAGCCCATGAGGATACCTACGGGCTTTACCTTGATGCTATGGACGGAGAAGCGGCAGCCATGGCAGATAACAAGGCATGGTGCTTCGACAAAAACGGCGCGATGTGCGAAACCGGCGTCAGTCAGACCATCATTGCTGACGGAGATGTTTATGCGTTCTACATCCTCACATGGTAAGCTGAATTTAAGGGAGCTGTCCGTTCTCTCCCTTATGGCGGCTGTGATCTTTGCCTCCAAGGTAGCTATGGCGGCTCTGCCCAATATCCATCTGGTGGCGGGTTTGCTGGTGCTGACTGCCATCACCTTCGGGTGGAAAAGCCTTTACACCGTCTTTGTTTATGTGATGCTGGAGGGACTGGTCTTTGGCTTTGGCACATGGTGGTTTGCCTATGTGTATACCTGGCCGCTGCTGGTGGTTTTGACCATGGCGATCCGGAAAATTCATTCCTATGTGCTTTATGCCCTGCTTACCGGGGTGTTCGGCATCCTGTTTGGACTGCTGTGTCTGCCTGCCCATTTGTTTTTGGTCGGGCTGAAGGGAGCCTTTAGCTGGTGGCTGGCGGGTGTTCCCTATGACCTGATCCATGGTGTGTCCAATCTGGTGCTGACATTGATCCTCTTTCCCCCTTTGGATAAGCTCCTGGGGAAGCTGAAAAATCGCCTTCGTATCAACGGAGCGTAAAGAACATATCCGCCGGGAGCTGTTGTGGCTTTCGGCGGTTTTTTACACCGGGGGCAGGATTGCCCGGGCAGCATCAGCATATGCCGTTTTCCGCCAACATTCTTTGGATCGCCTGTCTTTCGTATTCTCCCAGCCCCGCAGAGCCCATTTCCACCCGGCGGGTCTGCTCCTGTGCCATGGTGGTCTTTTTCTTCGGGGGAGAAACGGCGGGCACTTCCTTTTGCGACCAGTCATACTTCCCCTCCAGAACAGCCTGAAAATGCTCCTCATCCAAAAGCCACCCCAGACTTGCTGACCAGCCCTTCTCGCCCTCGCCGTTCAAAAAACCACGGCGGCTTTTCTGAAACACGGATTGAATGGCGGCAGAAGGATATTTCCGCCCCAGCTCCTGGGCTTTTTGCAGGGTTTGCCGGGTAATATACTCCGGTCTTGCCAAATCGTCCCGGATCTCATAGAATTTGGACAGCACCATTTTCCCCAGAGCAAATTCAGAAGTCTCCTTTTCCCCGACCTCCTCCGCCACCTCCTGAGAAATCCCGTGAGTTTCTTTTTGAGGTTGTGGTTGAGGTTGATTTTGATTATGTTTTTGTTTTTGAGTTTGATTATGGTTATGATTTACTCCCTTCTGTTCTGGGGTTGTTCCCATCTGTTCAGGGTCTGTTCCTGTCTGTTCAGGGTCTGTTCCTTTCTGTTCAGGGGTCGTTCCTGTCTGTTGGGAAGTGTCTCCGGCTTCCATTTGCTCCGGGGGAGCTTCTTCCGTCTGCTTCTTCTTTGCCCTTCTTGCTTCTCCGCTTCTTCGTCCGGCAGCTACCTTTTCCTCATAGGACTTGCGGCTGTAATCCATATCCTGCCGAATCACCGGCCAGAGGAAATATCCCTCCGACTTTAGCTCCGGCTCCTGACCACTCTGGGCATAGGTCAACATTCCTTTGAGCAGCTCCCCAAGAGCCTCGTTGCTCAGCCGTTCAAAAATTTTCCCATATCGTATCCAAAGAGGAATAAACTCCGGCTCTTTTTCCTGACAAACAGCTTGCGGGTCTGTGTATGTACTCATAGGATCATGCTCCTTTTTGTGAATTGGGAAAAGAGACTTCCCCCTGTAGCCATAATAGCGCGCCGCTTTCCAAGT
Source organism: Faecousia sp. (assembly GCA_045594185.1). Lineage (GTDB taxonomy): Bacteria > Bacillota > Clostridia > Oscillospirales > Oscillospiraceae > Faecousia. The sequence continues at coordinate 4,095 of JAZNYB010000002.1, forward strand.
CTCTAACCCGGAACGGATGGGACGGTTATTTGATGCAAACCGTAAAAAACAGTTTCCTTTTTTGAAACCCTGTGGTAACATAAAGAAAAAAGAAAGGGGGCGATATGGATGTCAGGAGAGTTCAGGAGCTATAGGGAGCGGGCAAAAATACTGGGGCAAGCCGGGCTGAAAACTCTGGGCAGTAAGATCAAGGGCTGTCTTTTGGGTGGAGCTGCCGGTGATGCCTTGGGCTATGCCGTTGAATTTATGACCATGGATGCCATCCGTC
>JAZNYB010000003.1:0-3455 GCA_045594185.1 Faecousia sp.
ACCTTGATGTGGGGATATTCCTTCTCAAATTCCTCGATGACATTGATGCAGCCGTCCTCGCCCAGGGACATATACTGACCCCAGTTGTAGACATTCAGGGTGATCCGATCGCCGTCCGTGCTTCCGGCGTTGTTGCCGCCATTATTGGTTCCGGCAGTGGCGAAGTTGCTGCAGCCTGCCAAGGCAACCAGCAGAACAAGGCAAAGAACAAATGAAATGATCTTCTTCATGGAAAAACCTCCTAGGGATTAAGAGTGTCCGCCCAAGTGACCTCTTTGGGAAGTCCTGCGCTTTTCACCCTTTGCCTGCAAGAGGTTCATAACCACCATCATTACAAGGATCAGGGCAAACAGCAAGGTAAACAGAGCATAGATCTTGGGCTGCAGGGGCTTTTTGGTGTAGTTATAAATCTCCACAGGCAAGGTAATAAAGGACGGCCCGTAGACAAAATAACTGATGACGAAATCGTCCAGACTCATGGTAAATGCCATGATCGCGCCGGAAATGATACCGGGCATGATCTCATGGATGGTGACCTTGAAAAACGCCTGCACGGGAGTGCAGCCCAGATCCAGAGCGGCTTCCCGGAGGGCGGGATCCATCTGGTTCAGCTTGGGCATCACATTGAGGATCACATAGGGCAGATTAAAGGTCACATGGGCAATAAGCAGTGTCCAAAAGCTGAGGACTGTATCCATGCGGAACAGTGCGCCAATAAAGACAAAAAGCAGAGACAGGGATACGCCGGTGACGATATCCGGGTTAGTCATGGGAATGTTGGTCACGGTCATAATGGCAGAGCGCAGTCTAGGGCGCATCTGACGAATACCAATGGCGGCGGCGGTACCCATAACTGTGGCTATGATGCTGGACAGCAGAGCGATTTTCAGAGAGTTCATCAAAAGAGGCAGGAGTGTCCCGTCCCGGAAAAGCTCTCCGTAGCGGCTAAAGGTGAAGCCCTCAAAGTCCGTAATGTCCTTGCCGGTGTTAAAGGATGCCACAATCAGCACAAACATGGGCAGGTACAAAAACAGGAAAATGAGAATGGTATAAATCTTATTCAGTCTTTTCAAATGACCACACCTCCATCCTCATCCTGACCGGAAAAGCGGTTCATAATGCCCACGCATACAAAAATCACGATCATCAGCACCAGAGAAAGGGCGGCACCCAGATTGAAATTGTAAGCGGTCTTGAACTGGCTTTCGATCACATCACCGATCATGGTGGTGCTGGTAGAGCCCAGCTTTTGGGAGATATAGAAGGTGGACACCGCAGGAACGAACACCATGGTGATGCCGGAGAATACACCGGGCAAAGACAGCGGGAAGATCACCTTGGTAAACACCTTCCGACTGCTGCACCCCAAATCCTCTGCCGCTTCAATGAGCAGCGGATCGATCTTCACGATCACAGAGTACAGAGGCAGAATCATATAGGGCAGATAGTTATACACCATACCCAAAATCACAGCGCCGGTATTGCGGATCAGGTTAAACGGCCCGATGCCGAAAATACCCAGGAAGCTGTTGATGATACCTGTATCCCGGAGCAAGCCTACCCAGGCAAGGGTTCGCAGCAAAAAGCTCATACACATGGGAAGCATCACCAGCATATACAGAAACCGCTGCACACCGGGCTTTTGCCGGGAGATAAACAGGGCAACAGGATAACCGATCACCAGACAAATCAGAGAGGCAAGGAGACTATACCACAGGGAGCGACCGAAGATCGCCGGAAAAGAGCCGGTAAAGACCTTGACCAAATTTTCGGTGGTGAACATTCCGGTGTATGGGTCAGTGAAGGAATAGAATACCACCACACCCAAAGGCACCAGAATAAAAATCAGCATCCAAAGGATATAAGGGGCAGTCAGAAGAAACTTTCCCACAGAGGAATTGCGAACCTTATTCTTCTTCATCGTCTGCATCCTCCGTCAGCTCGTCATACTCCGCGGAGTAGGAGCTGTAGTCGCCAAACATACCGGAATATTCACTCTTTTTCATCACATGAATATCCTCCGGGTTGAGACGGATGCCGATGGTTGCGCCCACGGGATGATGATCTGTGGTCTGAATGAGCCACTTGAAGCCCTTGAAATCTACAATAATATCGTAGTTTAAGCCCTTGAAGGTAACGGAGGTAACCGTGCCGGTGAGGTGACCCTGGGAGGGTTCTACGATGTCGATATCCTCCGGGCGAATAACCACATCCACAGGCTCATTGGGAGCAAAGCCCTTATCCAAACAGGTAAATGCCCGTCCAAAGAATTTCACACGGAAGTCCTCCAGCATCACGCCGTCAAGGATGTTACTTTCTCCGATGAAGTCAGCTACAAAAGCGTTCTTCGGCTCGTTGTAAATATCCTCGGGGGTGCCGATCTGCTGAATACGACCCTTGTCCATGACCACGATGGTGTCAGACATGGCAAGAGCCTCCTCCTGATCGTGAGTAACATATATAAAGGTAATCCCCATAGCCTGCTGGATGCGTTTCAGCTCGTTCTGCATATCCTTCCGCAGACGAAGATCCAGTGCGCCCAAAGGCTCGTCCAGAAGCAGCACCTTGGGGCGGTTGACCAAAGCTCTGGCAATGGCAACACGCTGCTGCTGACCGCCGGACAGGGATGTAATTTTCCGATTTTCGTAGCCCTTCAGGCTGACGACTTCCAACATTTCCATAACACGGCGGTCGATTTCGTCCTTGGGCAGTTTGGAGATCCGCAGACCAAAGGCGATGTTGTCATACACATCCAGGTGCGGAAAAAGGGCATACCGTTGGAATACCGTGTTGATCTGACGCTGATAGGGCGGCACATCGTTGATCCGCTTTCCATCAAAAAGCACATCTCCGGAGGTGGGGGTCAAGAAGCCACCGATGATACGCAAGGTGGTGGTCTTGCCGCAGCCGGAGGGCCCCAACAGAGTCAAAAATTCATGATCATTGAAATAAAGATTGATATTGTCTAAAATTCTTTCACCGTCAAACTCCATGATAAGATCTTTCAGACGGATGAGTTCCTTGGACATTTATCCTCCCCCATTTCTTTCTTGATTTTGTCATTTTAGTTGCAATAACGCAGTTTACGCATTATATACAATACTATATTATATAACGAAAAATCCCCCATTTGTCAACAAAAATCGCAGAAATTTTTGCTGATTTTTTTAGGGGATTTTTGGCGTTTTTGAAAGAAATTCTATCCGAAATATTCCCGGACAAAATCCACATTTTCCACCTGAAAGCTCTTGCCATCCAGATAAGAGAGAATCCCTCCATCCGTAGTAAAGGTAAAGGTGAGCTTATAGGAATAAAGGGCTTGATAGCGGCGATCAAAGCGTTTATCCAGCTTGCCGTATTTGCCGTCTCCCAAAAGGGGATGACCGGCGTGGGCAAACTGCGCCCGGATTTGGTGGGTTCTGCCTGTGATCAGCTCACATTCCACCAAGGACAGA
>JAZNYB010000004.1:0-3101 GCA_045594185.1 Faecousia sp.
GCATGGGCAGAGAGTGTCGCTTATGTGCGATTGACAATCAAACCTGCTGGTGAACATAGCGATGTAGTGATTACTGTCGATGAGAACATCCAGTAAAAGCAGACCCAGAAGCATTGACACAACGGCAACGAACCCAACCCCATACGCCGATTCCGAAAGTCAGGGCTACATCGTGGATGTGTACAGAGACTCCATCGTGCTGAATGGATGGGACTTCGTGGCGGGTGTCTGTGTGCCGCTGGGGGTTTTCAGGATTTTTGCATAGACCGGGAAAGCTGTGCATACAGTGTTCTATACAACTTGATTTGAGGTGGATCGTATGGAGCATACAGTAAACCAGATAACATTACGGGGAAATCTGGCAACCCTTCCGGAGTTTTCCCATGAAAACCACGGCAAACGGTTTTTTAAGCTGTCTTTGGAGGTGCCCCGGCTGTCCGGCACGGTGGATACCCTTCCGGTGATCGTCCCGGAATCTGTCTTGCGGGAGCTTGACCCCAGCGGCGGAGAAATGATCTTTGTCCGGGGGCAGATTCGCTCTTTTCATAACACCAATGGGGAGGGACCCCGGCTTCTGATTTTCGTATTTGCGGAGGAACTCACCGCCGACGATGGAGAACCCTGTAATGAGGTGTACATAAAGGGCGTGATCGGAAAAGAGCCGGTGTTTCGCCGTACTCCCTTGGGCAGAGAGATCTGCGATGTCATGCTTTCGGTACAGCGGTCTTATGGACGGTCTGATTATCTGCCGTGCATTTTCTGGGGCAGGTCGGCGCAGGAGGTGGCTTCCTGCCGCTCCGGGGAATGGGTTTTCCTCACAGGGAGACTGCAAAGCAGGCAGTACCGAAAGGTCACGGAGGAGGGAACGACTCTTAGGACAGCCTATGAAATTTCCGCTCTGAATACAGAAGTGAATCCAACAGTATAAAAAGACTGCGGCAAGCCCTGAAAATTGGGTTTGCCGCAGTTGATTTTTATTATGCTCCGGTCACGCCTAAGTTGCTCTGGGTGCGGTGCAGGTCAGCGTAAAGACCGCCCTTTTCCAAAAGCTCGGCGTGGCTGCCTTCTTCTACCACAACGCCATCCGCAATGGAAATGATCCGGGTAGCTGCCCGAATGGTGGACAGGCGGTGGGCGATAATGAGGGTGGTGCGCCCCTGGGACAGCTTGTCAAAGGCACTTTGGATCTTGGCTTCGGTTACGGAGTCCAGAGCGGAGGTGGCTTCGTCCAGAATCAAAATGGGAGGATTTTTCAGGAAGATCCGGGCGATGGAAACCCGCTGCTTCTGCCCCCCGGAGAGCAGAGTTCCCCGCTCGCCTACATAGGTGTCAAACCCATCGGGCATTGCCATAATGTCATCGTAGATCTCCGCTTTTTTGGCTGCGGCAATGACTTCTTCCTCGGTGGCATCGGGCTTGCCGTAGCGGATGTTTTCATAAATGGTATCGGCAAAGAGGAACACATCCTGCTGAACAACGCCGATATTCTCATGGAGAGATTTTTGGGTGACTTTCCGAATATCCTTGCCGTCAATGGAGATAGAACCCTCAGAAACATCATAGAAACGGGGGATCAGCTTGCACAGGGTACTTTTTCCGCCACCGGAGGGACCAACGATGGCAACCGTCTCCCCGGGCTGAATGTGCAGGTCAACATCATGCAGCACCTCCAGTTCTTCTTCATAGGAGAAGGAGACATCCCGAATGTCGATTTTGCCGGACACCTCTTTCAGGGCAACGGCATCAGGGGCATCCTTCTGGCTGGGCTCTGTAGCCATAATATCCCGGAAGCGGCTGAGTCCGGCGAAACCGTTGGCGAACATTTCGGAGAAATTTGCCAGCTTCCGCATGGGGGTAACGAAGGTGCCGATGTACAGTGAGAAGGTGAGCAGGTCAACATAGTCCAGCTTGTCCTTCATAATGAGGAAGCCGCCTACGGTGATGACCACCACCTGCAGCACGCACAGGAAAAACTCCATGCTGGAGCTGAAGCGAGCCATGGCTTTGTGGAACATCCGCTTGGAGGTGCGGAACTTTTCGTTGGCGGAGTTAAAACGGCTGCGCTCCCAAGGCTCGTTGGCAAAGGCTTTCGCGGTGCGGATGCCGGAAAGGGAGGACTCGATTTCCGTGTTGATATGTCCCGTGGTCTGCTTGACGGCTCTGGATGCCGCCGCCATGCGCTTTCTCATGGACATGACCACAATGGCAAACACAGGGATCAAAAGTGCTACAACAATAGCCAGCCGCCATTGGATGCTGAACATGACCACCAGCGCGCCGATAATGGTAACACAGGAAATGATGGTATCCTCAGGGCCGTGGTGCGCAAGCTCCGTGACCTCAAAAAGATCGGAGGTCAGCCGGCTCATAAGCTGTCCGGTGCGGTTTTTGTCATAGAAATCGTAGCCCAGCTCCTGCATATGGGAGAATAAGTCCCGGCGAATATCCGCTTCCACCCGGATGCCGAAGGTATGCCCCCAATAGGTGACGACAAACTGCAAAAGGCTTCTCAGGACATAGGACAAAATGACAACGCCCATGACAATGAAAAAAGTCTTGTAAGCCTTGTCGGGAAGCCATTGGTACATTGCCGTTCTGGAAATCAAGGGGAAGGCAAGGTCGATCCCCGCCACAGTAAGGGCGCAGAGCATATCCAGCAAAAACAGCTTCCAGTGGGGCTTAAAATAGGAAAGAAAGATGATGACTGGATTTTTAGTCTGATAATCTTTAATGGTCATTTCCTTTTTCTCACTCCGTTCTGTATCTTTTGTGTTATTATAACAGGAACGACGGAAAGTTGCAAGGGGGAGAAAACGGAGGACGGTGTCAAGTTGTTGTAGGATTTTTTTGAACGACTCAAAATGGGTAGCACAGAAGTTAGTGGGTGTCAAGGGTGAAATGAACGCCGGAGCGCCCTTGACACCCACTGACTTCCGTGCTGTGTGGTGGACAAGACGGCTAAAGCCGGATTTTATTTACAAAGCGTATTAAGCAGCCGGAACAGTTGCGTAACTTTCCCCTGTTTAGCAGGCATGGATGCAATCATATCCGGATGCGGCAAACCCAATGAATATTTGCTTACTTTTGCGACAGAAGCTTTC
>JAZNYB010000005.1:0-4064 GCA_045594185.1 Faecousia sp.
CTCGTTTGATATAAGCCATGATAGGGCCTCCTTAGGCAAATATTCGAAACAATCGTATTTTAGCATAAAGCAAGCCCGCTGTCAAGGCGATTATACGATGTAATCGTATTTTTGCCTAAATAACAAAAAAATATGATCGGGTAGGAGGCTACCCATTAGTTGAGTAGCCGACCTCCCACACCACCGTGCGTACCGTTCGGTACAGGTTGGTTCAATCGCATAAGTGCTTGCTCGTACAGTTCGAGGATGCTGATGTATCCCGCTGTGCGAGCCTTTCTTTTGAGATTGCCCTCTGCACATGACCATTTCTTGCCATGTGCCAATAAGCTTTCCGGCAATTGCTCTCCGCCCATGCTTGCCATTCCGGTATGCCCAGTTGCATAAACTTAAAATTTAGTGTACATAAGTTTCACAGGCGTATTTCCAAGCCCATGTTTTTCCGTAAAACACTTTTTCGTTTCCTGCATATACATATAATTGGGGACTTCCCCTTTCGGGGTGGCTGTGATAAAATAGCAAAATAGGGAAGTTCCTAAATGACATAAACAGGAGGAAAATCATGGAGATTGTATTATGGACAGCCATGGGCGTTGGCGGGGCTACAGTGGTTGGTGCCGGCGCGGGCTTTTTATTTAAGAAAATATCCCATCGTTTCAGTGATATCGTTTTGGCTTTTGCTGCCGGGGTCATGCTGGCGGCGGCGGTAATCGGACTGATTTTACCGTCCATGGAGTATGGCGGTGGACTTTGGATGACCGTTTTGGGCATCTTCGCCGGAGCTTTGTGCCTGAATCTCATGGACAGACTTGTTCCTCATCTGCACCGGCTGGCAGGAGCGGATCAGGAGGAGCATCCGGGCAAAATAGAGCAGCTTAATAAGGTTTTATTATTCGTCCTTGCCATTGCCATTCATAATCTCCCGGAGGGCATCGCCGCGGGAGTGGGCTTTGGTACAGGCAACACTGGGGAGGCTCTCACCATTGCCGCAGGCATTGCATTGCAAAACATCCCGGAGGGCATGGTCATTATTGCCCCTATGCTGGCTGCGGGAATGAGTCAGGGAAGAACCTTCCTTCTTGCCATGGCAACAGGCATCGTGGAAGTTTTGGGCACCCTTCTGGGTTACTTTGCCGTAAGCCTTTCCACCGCTGTTCTGCCCTTCGCCCTTGCCTTTGCCGGAGGGACTATGCTCTATGTCATCAGTGACGAAATGATCCCGGAAACCCACGCCCACGGCTGTGAGCGGGGCGCAACCTACGCGCTTCTGGCAGGCTTCTGCCTTATGCTTCTCATGGATCACCTGCTTCAGTAAATTTTCTAAAATAATAATGATTCTTATTATTGACATTTATTGGAAACTGTGCTATACTCATATCACAAAGAAAAATACACATACTTCAAGGAGGAAAACACCATGTTTATTACCAAGGACATTCGTTATATTGGCGTTAACGACCACAAGGTCGATCTGTTTGAAGGGCAGTATGTCGTTCCCAATGGCATGGCATACAATTCCTATGTGATTCTGGACGAGAAGGTTGCCGTTATGGATACCGTGGACGCCGGCTTTACCCATGAATGGCTGGATAACCTCCGCACTGCTCTGGAGGGTCGCACCCCCGATTACCTCATCATCCAGCACATGGAGCCGGATCACGCCGCCAATATTATGAACTTCATGCAGGTTTATCCCGGCGCAACCGTGGCGGCATCTCAGAAAGCTTTTACCATGATGGGGCAGTTCTTTGGCACTGAGTTTGAAGGCAACCGCATTGTGATCAAGGAGGGCGATACCCTCAGTCTGGGCAAGCACACTCTGGCTTTCGTTGCCGCTCCCATGGTTCACTGGCCTGAGGTCATCGTGACCTATGATGTTCTGGATAAGGTTCTGTTCTCCGCGGACGGCTTCGGCAAGTTTGGCGCGCTGGATGTGGAGGAAGACTGGGCTTGCGAGGCAAGACGGTACTACATTGGCATTGTGGGCAAGTATGGTCCTCAGGTACAGAAGCTGCTGAAAAAAGCCGCAGGACTGGACATTCAGATCATCTGCCCCACCCACGGCCCTGTACTGACTGAAAATCTGGGCTACTACCTGAACCTGTATAACATCTGGTCCTCCTATGAGCCGGAAGACGACGGTATCGTGATCGCCTATACCTCCGTGTACGGCAACACCAAAAAAGCTGTGGAGCTTCTGGCTGACCAGCTTCGGGCAAAGGGCTGCCCCAATGTTGTAGTTCATGATCTGGCAAGAACCGATATGGCTGAGGCCGTGGAGGATGCTTTCCGCTACAGCAAGCTGGTTCTGGCTACCACCACCTACAACGCCGGGATCTTCCCCTTTATGAACACCTTTATCCACGCCCTGACCGAGCGGAACTACCAGAACCGCACCGTAGCATTTATGGAAAATGGCTCCTGGGCACCTCTCGCCGCTAAGATCATGCGGGAAATGCTTTCCGGCAGCAAAAACCTGACCTTTGCTGAAACTGTAGTCACTGTAAAGTCCGCTCTCAGCGCAGAGAGCCGCCAGCAGGTGGAGGATCTGTCCAATGAGCTGTGCCGGGACTATCTGGCAAGACAGGACGAGACAGCAAACAAGAGCGATATGACCGCTCTGTATAAAATCGGCTACGGTCTGTATGTTGTCACCTGCAACGACGGTCAGCGGGACAATGGTCTGATCGTCAATACCGTCGCTCAGGTTTCCGACTCCCCCAACCGCATCGCCGTTACCATCAACAAAGCAAATTACTCCCACCATATCATCAAGCAGACCGGCATTCTCAACATCAACTGCCTGACCACGGATGCTCCCTTCAGCGTGTTCGAGAACTTCGGCTTCCGCAGCGGCAGAGTTGCAGACAAGTTTGCAGGCTTCCCCGCCCAGCGTTCCGATAACGGTCTATACTTCCTGGGTCGGTATATCAACGCCTTTATGTCCTGCAAGGTTGAAAATTATGTGGATCTGGGAAGCCACGGAATGTTCATTTGCTCCATTACGGAAGCCAGAGTGATCTCCGGCGGCGAGACGATGACCTATGCTTACTATCACAGCAATGTGAAGCCCAAGCCCAAGGCAGAGGGCAAGAAGGGTTTCGTGTGCAAGATCTGCGGCTGGATCTATGAGGGCGAGGAACTGCCCGAGGATATCGTTTGCCCCCTGTGCAAGCACGGCGCAGCCGACTTTGAACCCTTAGCATAAGATTTCAGTAAAATTTTACCAATGAAGGAGGAAGTATCATGTCCGTACTGCAAATTACAAAGAGCAACTTTCACACCGAGGTTCTGGAAAGCGACAAGCCTGTGCTTCTGGATTTCTGGGCAACCTGGTGTATGCCCTGCAGGATGCTCTCCCCCACCATTGACCAGATCGCTGAGGAAAATCCCCACATCAAGGTGGGTAAGGTGAATGTGGACGAGGAACCGGAGCTGGCTGCCCAGTTTAAGATCATGAGCATTCCTGCCCTGATCGTTATGAAGGACGGTCAGATTGCAGGACAGAGCGTAGGCGTTCGTCCCAAGGAGCAGATCCTGGCTCTGGTAGAAGGCTAAAACAGCATAAAAATCTCCCGGACAGTTGCCAAAATCGGCAGTTGTCCGGGAATTTTACGCTTATTCTTCGATTTTCACAATGTCTACAGCGGATTCCAGAAGCAGATTGATGATCTCGTTTCGGGAGCGGTTGGAGTGGAAAGCCAGATCATCCAGTCTTGCCAAAAGCTCGTCTTTCATTCGCACAGAGACGATCTTGTGACCGTCATCCCCCTTTCGGGATTGCCGTTTCGTGATCTTGATTTCTTCAGCCATAATAAATCACCCCATTTGTCCCAATGATGGCTCGGCAAAGGGCTTATGGAATCATTTTACCATCATTTCCGAAGGTATAAGTACCCTCCGGCAGAAGTCCGTTGGTGATGGAAACATAGTATTCACCGATTGCGGCATAACCGCCGGAACGGATGTAATAGTACGCGCCGTCCAACAGCACCAGTCCGGCACCAAACTGAATCTCGCCCTCTACATAATAATAGTAAAGACCGTCCTCATAGTAGATACCGGTT
>JAZNYB010000006.1:0-2039 GCA_045594185.1 Faecousia sp.
TGCTGGATACCCGCCGGGGAAAGGATCTCATGGGCACCTTCCTCAGTGACATCGTTTTGCAGGTTTTGTCCTTCGTGGCGGAAAACGAGCGGACAAACATCCGGCAAAGACAGGCTGAGGGGATCGCCGCCGCCAAAGCCAGAGGGGTACGCTTCGGGCGGCCTCCCAAGGTGCTGCCGGAGAACTTTCATTCTGCCTATCAGCGGTGGAAAAAGGGGGAGATCACAGGAACAGCCGCCGCCAAGGAATGCGGAATGCCCCTGGCAACCTTCCGCTATCGGGCAGAGATTTACGAAAAGTCCAAAATGTTGTAAAGAGGGTGTTTTTACAGAAAGGTGTACTTTTTTGTAAATCGAACACATCTCGCAACTGGTGCTCATTATACCATAAAATGCCTGTTTTTCAATGCCCGGCTAGCAAAAAAACGCTAAAATTCACAAAAATTATCCTCCGAAAATTACTTGCAAAAAAGTACACTTTTTGATAAGGAGAGAGATCATGGAAGAAAAGAAGCTCACGGGCTATCCTTCTATTGATAAGCCCTGGCTAAAATATTACAAGCAGGAGCACATTGATGCACCCTTGCCCAGTATGTCCGCATATGCATATCTAAAACAGCAAAATGCAGGCCGCTTAAGCCTTCGTGCCATAGAAAGTGATATGGGCTGCTTCACCTATGGTGAGCTGTTTGATCAGATCGATGCCACAGCAAAGGCTCTGTGGGCTATGGGTGTCCGAAAAGGGGATCATATCCTTTCCATGTTCCCGGTGCTGCCCCATGAATCCTTTCTGTTTTATGGAGTAGATGCAGTGGGTGCAGCCCTGTGTCAAATTGCGCCCCAGTATACTGCGTCTGAGGTTTGCAATTTTTGCAGCCGCATGAATGCGGAGCTGTTTTTTATCTTCGATTTGCTTTTGACTCCGGCAATGGAGCAGATGGTGTATGAAAATACGGCGGTTCGCCGGATTATTGTAGTGAATTCCGTGCCCCTGCGAGGCAGAGATCCCCGAACCCTTTCCTGGGAGGAATTTATCGCCTTGGGCAAGGATGTGGAACTGCCTGAGATTCCACGCAGCACAGCAGAGGATGTTCTGTTCTTTGCCAGCACCGGCGGTTCCACAGGTGAGCCCAAAAGCGTGATGCTCAGTGCAGACTGCTTTAATATCTGTGTTCATCAACTCCTTCTGACTGATTTGGATTATTCACCCCAGGATCGTTGGATGCGTCTTTGGCCAATTTTCTCTGCCAGTGCCGCGGTTGCCAACCATCATCTTCCCCTCTGTGCGGGCATGAATTGCCTGTTGCGGCAATTTCCCTTAGATCTGAGCGGATTCGACAAAATGATTCTGGAAGACCGACCCAACCATTTGATTTTGATTCCGCAGCTTCTGGATGTGCTGGAAGCCAGTGAGCTGCTAAAGGGCCGGGATCTTTCTTATGTGAAAACAGCCGGATGTGGCGGATTGGCCTTGACGGCGCAATTTGAGGAGCGGGTCAACAAATTCTTTGCGGAGCACAATATTCAAACATTCCTCGGTTATGGCTGGGGCAGCACGGAAGCCTCTGTTACCTCCGCGAACCGCACAAATTGGGCAACGACTACCATCGGAACAGCCGGTGCGCCTATGATGCTCAATCTCATTGCCGCTTTTGACTGTGACACCTGTGAGGAATTACCCTATGGCCGGGAGGGCGAGCTGTGTGTCAATTCTCCCAATTTGATGCTTGGCTACTACAACGATCCGGAGTTGTCTGCAAAGGTATTGCGAACGCATGCAGACGGCAGAGTATGGCTTCATACCGGAGACCTGGGCATGGTCAGCGAGGATGGCCTGATTACCATTACCGGGCGAATGACACGGGTGATCTTCACCTTCCCAACGGCAAAGATCTATCCGCAGGCACTGGAGGATGCGGTTTCCAAGGTTGACGGAGTACGGGAGGTGGTATTCTGCCAAATTCCCGACCGGGAGCATGAGGGCTTCTTCTGCCCGGTGTGCTTCGTTGTTCCTGCTGACATGGAAAAGGCAGATGATAC
>JAZNYB010000007.1:0-6172 GCA_045594185.1 Faecousia sp.
ACCACGCTTCTTGCCATGGTTGACAGTTCAGTGGGCGGCAAGACCGCTATCGATCTTCCCGCCGGAAAAAACCTTGCCGGGGCGTTCTATCAGCCAAGCTATGTCCTTTGTGATACGGATCTTTTAAGCTCCCTTCCCGAAGACATTTTCCGGGATGGCTGCGCCGAGGTCATAAAATACGGTATTTTGGGAAGCCCGGAGCTTTTCTCCCGGCTGGAGGAAAGACCCACCAAAGACCAGCTTTCCTATATTGTGGAAACCTCTGTTGCAATGAAGCGGGATTTTGTTTGTCAGGACGAATTTGACACAGGGGTACGCCAAGCCCTGAACTTGGGGCACACCATCGGTCACGCCATCGAAGCGGCTTCAGAATTTTCTTTAAGCCATGGTCAGAGTGTATCCATAGGAACTGCTATGATTGCCAGAGCTGCCGCTGCTTTTGGATATTGCGCAGGAGAAACTTGCAGCCGTATTGTCTCTCTGCTCTCAAAATACGGTCTGCCAACTGCTACGGACTTCTCCCCCAAAACACTTTCTGCCATTGCCGCTGGTGATAAAAAGCGACAGGGCGGCACACTTACTTTGGTTATTCCCAGAGATATTGGAAAGTATGAACTTGTAAAAATCCCTATAGAAGAACTCCCTCGCTGGATTGAGGCGGGAATGTAAGGAGCATTTATGGATCTTTGTATCAATCCTCAAAAGCTACAGGGCACGATCCCTGCCATTGCATCCAAATCTTCCGCTCATCGGTTGCTCATCTGCGCCGCACTGAGTGACAGAAAAACGGTTCTTGACTGTGCTACCACCTCACAGGATATTTTTGCCACCACCCGGTGCTTGCAGGGGCTTGGCGCGAATATATCCCATAGGCAGGGAACATTTTCTGTTGAACCTATAATGGAAGGTCACACCTCTTTACTGCCCTGTGGAGAAAGCGGGTCCACTTTACGGTTTCTGCTGCCTGTGGTTGCCGCTCTTGGCTGCGGCGGAACATTTCTCATGGAAGGAAGGCTCCCCGAACGCCCCCTGTTTCCCTTAGACCGGGAGTTGGAACGCCACGGGATCACTCTTTCCAAACCTGAAAAGGACAAGCTGACCGTGTCCGGTAGGCTTCTTCCGGGTGCATACACCCTTCCCGGCAATGTTTCCAGTCAATATATCTCCGGTCTTCTCTTTGCGCTTCCCTTTCTGGAAAGAGAAAGCACCCTTACCATTGAAGGAAATCTGGAATCCAAGCCTTATGTGGATATGACCATGGATGCTCTTCAACACTTTGGAGTTAATATTTCCCGGGAAAAGGGTACTTTTTTGATCTCTCCCAGTAGATACCGCAGCTCCGGGAATTTAGAAGTAGAGGGCGACTGGTCAAACGCAGCTTTTTGGCTTGCGGCTTCCCACATGGGAAGTTCTGTTACAGTCACCGGTTTGAAAAAAGATTCTCTCCAAGGCGATCGGTCAATTTTGAACTGTTTGTCACAACTTGGAAACGACACTGCCATTGATGTTTCCAACATCCCGGACTTGGTTCCCATTTTAGCTGTTGCTGCCGTCTGCGCATCCGGCAAGACTCATTTTGTCAACGCAGCACGATTGCGGTTAAAAGAATCTGACCGCATTGAAACCGTTAAAGCAATGCTCAAGGCTTTGGGCGGTATTGTTCAGGATACTCCGGACTCCCTAACCGTTACAGGCAGTCCCCTTTCCGGCGGCACCGTCCATGCCTGCAAGGATCACCGCATCGCTATGGCTGCGGCAATTGCGGCTACGGTGGCTTCCTCCCCAGTGACCATTGTGGGAGCGGAAGCCGTTGCAAAATCCTATCCCGCCTTTTGGCAGGACTACGCCAAACTGGGTGGACAATTTAAGGAGGTCTAGTATGGGAAGCACTTACGGCGAAAACTTAAGATTTACCATTTTTGGGCAGTCCCACTCCCCTGCCATTGGCGTTACCATTGAGGGGATTCCCGCTGGATTTACCATTGACATGGAAGAACTGCAAGCCTTTCTTTCCCGCAGAGCCCCGGGGAATAGTCCTCTTGCCACCTGCCGGAAGGAAGCCGATGTTCCTCAGTTCGTCTCAGGGCTGGTTGGAAACACCACCTGCGGCGCACCCTTGACGGCACTGATTTTTAACACCAACACACGCTCCGGAGACTATGACAATTTGCGGGATCAGCCCCGACCCGGTCATGCCGACTTCACTGCCCAAATGAAGTGGGAGGGATTTCAGGATGTGGCAGGAGGTGGTCATTTCTCCGGCAGACTTACCGCTCCTTTGTGTATCGCAGGAGGCATTTGCAAACAATTGCTTGCCAAAGAAGGTATCACCATCGCTGCCCATATCCAGTCCATCAGCGATGTAAGTGACCATAAATTTGACCCTGTGGGAGTAAGTGAGGAACAGCTCAGGGAGCTTCTGTCCGCACCCTTCCCGGTTCTGAATCAGGATGTTCGCTCTCAAATGGAATTGGTCATACTGGAAGCCAAGGCTCTGGGAGACTCTGTGGGAGGCATCATTGAATGTGCTGCTGTGGGGATTCCCACCGGGTGGGGTGACCCCATGTTCGGCGGGCTGGAAAACCGCATTGCTCAGGCAGTTTTTGGTGTTCCTGCTGTAAGAGGCATTGAATTTGGTTCTGGCTTCGCTGCAGCCTCCATGACAGGAAGTCAGCACAACGATCCCTACTATATGGACGGAAATACCGTTAAAACCCGCACCAATCATCATGGAGGTATCTTAGGCGGCATTTCCAGCTCCATGCCTTTGATCTTTCGGTCAGCCATTAAGCCAACGCCCTCCATCGCAAGAGAGCAGGACAGCATCAGTTTTCAAAATCAAGCGGATACGAAACTTACCATCAAGGGACGCCACGATCCATGTATCGTACCAAGGGCGGTGCCTTGTATGGAGGCCGCAGCCGCCGTTGCGATTTACGATGCCTGTCTAGAATATAGAAAAAGAGGTTAAATCATGGATTTGAAAGATTATCGTGTAAAAATTGACGAGATCGACGATCAGCTCATTCGACTGTTCCGGCAGCGCATGGAAGTCGCCAGCGGGATCGCCGCTTATAAAAAGGAGCATGGTCTGCCTGTTCTGGATGCCGGGAGAGAAAGAGCCAAACTGAAAGAGCTTTGCGAAAAAATGCCCCCCGATATGCGAAACTACACCAGCGTTCTGTATTCCTCCCTCTTTGAGCTGAGCCGCTCCTATCAGAACCGCCAAATGGAGCGATATACCGAACTGAGCCACCGTATTCACGATGCAATCGAAAATACACCCCGCCTGTTTCCACAGAATGCCACCATTGGCGTCTGCGGCGTAGAGGGTGCATTTGCCCAAATCGCCTGTGAAAAGCTGTTCCGTATGCCCTTTATTATGTATTTTAACAACTTCGAGGCGGTTTTTACTGCCATTGAAAAGGGACTTTGCGACTACGGCGTTGTCCCCATCGAAAACAGCACTGCAGGCTCAGTCACCAGAATCTACGACTTGATGATCAATCATAATTTCTCTATCGTCCGCTCTGTGCGCCTGAAGGTGGATCACAATCTTTTATCCAAGGCTGGCACACAACTGGAGGATATTCGTGAAATTTTCTCCCATGAGCAGGCCATCAACCAATGCTCCGATTTTATCAAGTCACTTGGTCTCAATGTAAAGGTCACAGTATGTGAGAATACCGCAATTGCGGCGAAAATGGTTGCGGATTCTGACCGAAAGGATATCGCCGCCATTTGCTCCCGGGGTTGCATCGAGCTTTACGGGCTGAAATGTCTTAAGTACGGTGTGCAGAATCAGGGCAACAACTACACCCGTTTTATCTGCATATCCCGAAAAATGGAGATCTATCCCGGTGCCGACCACACCAGCATTATGCTTTCACTGGCTCATCGTCCCGGTGCCCTGTACAAGCTCCTTGCCCGTTTTTATGCTCTGGGTATCAACATCACCAAGCTGGAAAGCCGTCCGATCCCCGATCGTGATTTTGAGTTTATGTTCTATTTTGATCTGGACACCTCTGTATACTCTCAGGAATTCAGCCAGATCATCTGTGAATTGTCTGCAAGCTGCGAAGAATTTACCTATTTAGGTTCCTATTCTGAGGTCGTGTAATGGATAAATACGGACTTTTGGGTCGGCACTTGGGGCATAGCTACTCCCCTGCCATCCACAAAGAGCTGGGAAGCTGGCCCTACGCGCTCTATGAAAGAGAGCCTGAAGATCTGGAAGCATTCATTCTCCATGGAGATTGGAAAGGACTGAATGTTACCATACCGTACAAAAAAGAAGTCTTGCGGTTCTGCGATGTCCTCTCCCCTTTGGCAAAGGCTCTGGGCAGTGTAAACACCTTGGTTCGGCAGGCTGATGGAAGCATTTATGGAGACAACACTGATTTTTATGGTTTCCAACAGATGGCTCAGAGCTTAGGGGTCAGCTATGAGGGAAAGAAAGCTCTGGTCTTTGGCTCAGGTGGGGCATCCGTTACGGTGCAGGCAGTTTTGAAAGAACTGGGGTGTGAAGTTGTGGTCATTTCCCGCAGTGGAGAAAACAACTACGAAAACCTCTCCCGACATGGTGATGCCGCCGTGCTTGTCAACACCACCCCTGTAGGAATGTACCCCAACAATGGGCAAGCTCCTGTAAGTCTGGATGGTTTTCCCCGAGCAGAGGCAGTTTTTGATGTGGTATACAATCCTGCCCGCACCGCCTTGATATTGGATGCGGAAAAGAGAAATATCCCCCACGCTTCCGGGCTTCAAATGCTGGTCGCCCAAGCGATCAGAGCTTCGGAGCAGTTTACAGGCAACCCTATTTCCCGGGAAACCATGGATGTCGTTTATAAAAAAATCGTCTTTTCTATGGAAAATCTGATCCTCATTGGAATGCCAGGCTGCGGAAAAAGCACCTTAGGCAAGCTGCTGGCTGACCGCTTGAATCGTCCTTTCTATGATGCGGATGAGGAAATTGTCAAGCTGATCGGTATGCCTATCCCGGATTTTTTCGCACAACAGGGAGAAACGGCTTTCCGGGAGATCGAGACAAAGGTATTGGGCAAGCTGGGAAGTCTCTCCGGGGCTGTAATTGCCACCGGGGGTGGCTGTGTTACAAGGGATGAAAACTACAATCTTCTCCATCAAAACGGGCGTATCCTCTGGCTGCAAAGGGAACTGCGCCTGCTTCCCAGTGTAGGGCGACCGGTAAGCCAAAGAGATGGCGTAGAAGCCATTTATGAAAAAAGAAAGCCCCTGTACGAAGCCTTTTCGGACTTGGTCATAGTGAACAACTGTGATGCGGATAAGGTTGTTGACAGGATTTTGGAGGCGGTTTTATGAAGCTATTGATCCTCAACGGGCCAAACCTCAATCTATTGGGACTACGGGAACCGGGAATCTATGGCTTCGGTTCTTATGAGGACTTAAAAAGCCTGCTGTACTCTCATGCAGAAGCCATGGGTATCTCCATCGACATATTCCAGTCCAACCACGAGGGCGTCCTTGTAGACAAAATTCAGGAAGCCTACGGGGTCTATGATGGCATCGTTATCAACCCCGCCGCCTATACCCACACCAGCGTTGCCCTGTTGGATGCACTGAAGGCTGTTGCCATTCCTACAGTGGAAGTCCACATTTCTGATGTGACCAAGCGGGAAGATTTTCGCCAAGTCTCTTTTGTTCGGCTGGCTGCTGTGAAAACCTATATGGGTCTTGGCTTTCAGGGCTATGTGGAAGCCATGAAATTCTTAAAAGAATATCTCCGCAAATAAGTAAATCCCCCGAACCTTTGCTGTCAGGTTCGGGGATAAATTTTAATGTAAGCGGTTTATTAGCCGGTGTAGCCCACCAGATCAGCCAGAACCTGATCGATAACAATAGTCACATCCCGGTGCATTTTCAGCATGGTGGAGGGATTGCGAACATCAATGTCATCATTCATAATCAAACCACGAATGGCATCAGCCTTCTTTGGTCCATTGGCAATGAGAACGATCCTCTTTGCCTTGAGAATGTCGCCCATACCCATGGAAATTGCCAGCTTGGGAACCTCATCCTCGTTGGCGAAGAAGCGGGCGTTGGCGGCGATGGTGCTTTCCGTCAGGGCTTCCACATGTGCATCGGCATGAAGAACCTCGCCTGGCTCATTGAAAGCGATGTGACCGTCCTCACC
>JAZNYB010000008.1:0-14997 GCA_045594185.1 Faecousia sp.
GGTCAGATCGATATTTTTCAGGTTATTTTGCCGCGCCCCACGGATCACCAGTTCTTCTTTCATAGGTGCCTCCCGATTCCGGTTTCCCGGAAGTAAAGAATATTAGAAAATTTGTTCTATTATACCACAAAAACGCCTTAAATGCAAGGAGGACCTTCGTGATTTTATATCCATCTTATGATATTGTGCCACATATTTCCAAAATATACAACAGGGGATCATGCTTTTGTGGGACACGCAAAGACAAGCCGCCCCCGGAATCGGCACAGTTTACCAACTCCGGGGGCAGATCTGAATCAATTTAACCTTTTCTCCAAACCATGCGGTTGACGATTCCTGTATAGCTCTGGATGATCTTTGCCGTTTTCAGGCTCACATTTTCTTCCACATAGTCGGGAACCGGGATGCCCAGCTCACCGTTTTCGTTCATGGAAACCGCAGTCTCCACGGCTTGCAGAAGATTCTTTTCGTCAATGCCGGCAAGGATGAAGTTGCCCTTGTCCATGGCTTCGGGGCGTTCTGTGGAGGTTCGGATGCACACGGCGGGGAAGGGATTTCCCACGGACAGGAAAAAGCTGCTTTCCTCCGGGAGTGTGCCGCTGTCAGACACCACGCAAAAAGCATTCATTTGCAGGTGGTTGTAGTCGTGGAAGCCCAAGGGTTCGTGACGAATGACCCGACTGTCCAGCTTAAAGCCGCTTTCCTCCAGTCTCTTTTTGGAGCGGGGATGGCAGGAATACAAAATGGGCATATCGTACTTCTCAGCAAGGGCGTTGATGGCGTTAAACAGGGACAGGAAGTTCTTTTCCGTGTCGATGTTTTCTTCCCGATGGGCAGAAAGGAGAATGTATTTCCCCTTTTCCAGACCCAGACGGGGAAGAATGTCGCTGGCTTCGATCTGGGGGAGGTTGCTTTTCAGAACCTCTGCCATGGGTGAGCCTACCACATAAGTCCGCTCTCTGGGGACACCGGCGGCGTTGAGATACCGGCGGGCGTGCTCGGAGTAACACAGGTTCACATCGGCGGTCACATCCACGATCCTGCGGTTGGTTTCCTCCGGCAGACATTCATCAAAGCAGCGGTTGCCTGCTTCCATGTGGAAAATGGGGATGTGCAGTCTCTTTGCCGCAATGACGGACAGGCAGGAGTTGGTATCCCCCAGCACCAGAACCGCATCGGGCTTTACCTCAACCATAAGGGCGTAGCTTTTTGCGATGATGTTGCCAATGGTTTCTCCAAGATCCTTGCCCACGGCAGACAGATAGTAGTCCGGGGCACGCAGACCCAGATCATCAAAGAACACCTGATTTAAGGTGTAGTCGTAATTTTGCCCGGTATGCACCAAAATCTGGTCAAAATACCGGTCACAGCACTTAATGGTGGCAGACAGGCGGATGATCTCCGGTCGGGTGCCGATAATGGTCATGAGCTTTAATTTTGCCACGGTTATACCTCCTCAAAAAAGGTATCGGGATGACCCGGATCAAAGGCTTCGTTTGCCCACATCACTGTGACCAGGTTCTCCGTTTCTGAAAGATTGATAATGTTATGGGTATAGCCGGGGAGCATATGCACCGCTTCGATCTTCTCACCTGATACCTCGAAATTCAGCACTTCCTCCGTGCCGATCTTCCGCATTTGGATCAGACCCTTGCCGGATACCACAATGAAAAACTCCCATTTGCTGTGATGCCAGTGCTGCCCCTTGGTGATCCCCGGTTTGGAGATGTTCACACTGACCTGACCGCAAGAGCCGGTTCTCAGCAGCTCCGTAAAGCTGCCCCGGTTGTCCACATTCATTTTCAAAGGGAAGGCTACCTTTTCCTTGGGAAGATAGGACAAATAGGTGGAATACAGCTTTTTGGCGAAGGAATTTTCCGGGATCTGAGGCATGACCAAAGTCTCCGGCTGTGCCTTAAAGCTGTCCAGAAGGGAGACGATCTGCCCCAAAGTGACCCTGTGGGTAACAGGGACACGGAAGAACCTGCCATCCTTCGTTGCTTTACCCTCCAAAGCGGCGATCATTTCAGCCACCAGATCGTCAATATACACCAGCTCCAGCTCTACGGCCGGGTCGCTCACCGTAATGGGCAGGTCGTGGGCGTAGTTGTGGCAGAAGGTGGCGATGGCGCTGTTATAGTTGGGTCTGCACCACTTGCCAAAGAGGTTGGGGAAGCGGTACACCAGAACCTTCGCCCCGGACTCCTCCCCATAGGAGAAAAACAGTTCTTCTCCCGCCAGCTTGCTTTTTCCGTACTCGCTTCCGGCATAGCGACCCTCCAAGGATGCCTGAATGGAGGAGGACAGCATCACCGGGCAGGTGTTGTGGTGCTTTTTCAGGGTGTCCAACAGGGTGGAGGCAAAGCCAAAGTTTCCTGCCATAAATTCCGCTTGATCTTTGGGACGGTTGACGCCGGCGAGATTGAACACAAAATCCGCCTCCCGGCAGAAGTCGTCCAGCAGTGTGGGGTCGGTATCCACATCGTATTCAAAAATTTGGGAAACCGAAAGCTCCGGGTGGGTGCGGTCTTTTCCGTCCCGGATGGCTTTCAGCGCTTCCGTGAGATTTCTTCCCACGAATCCCTTTGCTCCGGTAATGAGAATTTTCATAGAATCTTCCTCCGGCGTGCAGGTTATCGTGCCGCCCATGCCGCCAGCTCCCGGCGCACATAGTCGATGGTAAGCAGCTTTTGCTTCACTTCCTCCACGGTCATCTGGACGGTGTTGTTACTGCTGAACTCCACCAGATGCTTCCGCTCTGTATTGCCCTGATGGAAGTATTTATCATAGTTTAGACCCCGCTTGTCACTGGGCACACGGTAGAAATCTCCCATGTCGATAGCACCGGTACATTCCTCGTTGGTCAGAAGGGTTTCGTACATCTTCTCTCCGTGACGGATGCCGATGACTCTCACATCCTCCTGCACGCCAAACAGCTCCTGCACCGCCTGGGCAAGAACGCCGATGGTACAGGCAGGGGCTTTCTGCACCAGAATATCCCCGCTTTCACCCTCATTGAAGGCGAACAGCACCAGATCCACCGCCTCCTCCAGAGACATGACGAATCGGGTCATGGCAGGCTCAGTGACGGTGATGGGGTTTCCTGCCTTGAGCTGGTCGATCCAAAGGGGGATAACACTGCCCCGGGAGCAAAGCACATTGCCGTAGCGGGTGCAGCAGATCTTCGTCTTTTGTGTTGTGCGGCTCTTTGCCACAACGACCTTCTCCATCATTGCCTTGGAGGTGCCCATGGCGTTGACAGGGTAGGCGGCTTTGTCCGTGGACAGGCAGATCACAGTCTCCACGCCTTCCTCAATGGCGGCGGTGAGCACATTGTCCGTGCCGATGATGTTGGTTCTCACCGCTTCCATGGGAAAGAACTCGCAGGAGGGTACTTGCTTCAGCGCGGCGGCGTGGAAAATATAGTCCACCCCATACATGGCATTTTTCACGGAAGCCAAGTCCCGCACATCTCCGATGTAAAAGCGCAGCTTCTCCGCGAACTGGGGATAGCGCACCTGATACTCGTGGCGCATATCGTCCTGCTTTTTCTCATCCCGGGAGAAAATGCGGATCTCGCCAATGTCCGTGGAAAGAAAACGGTTGAGCACCGCGTTGCCAAAGCTGCCGGTGCCGCCGGTGATGAGCAGAGTTTTTCCTGTAAACAAAGACATGATCTATACCTACTTTCTTTTGGAAGTTGCTTCGCTCACATCCCGCAGATCCTTTGCGATCCGCTTTCTGTTGAGAATCAGCATTGTTAACATATAAGAGCCATAAACCAGGAGCAGGCTCAGAAGATAGTGGCAGCCCAGACTGTCCAGAAGCTGCCGCAGACCGGAAAACAGCGGCACTGCCACCATATTTTCCAACGCAAAGACCAAAAGGAATTTGCCGGAGAAGATCCCTCTCAGATCGGTTCCCATGATCCTGCCGCTGAGAACCAGAA
This sequence comes from Faecousia sp., assembly GCA_045594185.1. GTDB lineage: Bacteria > Bacillota > Clostridia > Oscillospirales > Oscillospiraceae > Faecousia. Next base: position 3,950 of record JAZNYB010000008.1, read on the forward strand.
TTACCATGCCTACTGCCAAGGTTACTACCAAGGTGGCAAGGGCAGGGCCTAAAATTCCAAAAATGTGGAAAAACACCACATTGAGAACCAGATTTCCCAAAAGACTTCCCAGAGCCAGGAACATCAGGGTTTTGGTTTTTCCCGATGCGCTGAGGATCATGGTCAGATTGGTGAATCGCAGAATATCCACCAAAATGTAAACGATAAACACACTCAGACCGCTTAAATACTTATCCGTATACAAAAGCTCCATAAGGTTGGGAGCTGCCGCCAGTGCGCCGCAGGCTAAAATACCGGTGGAAATATAGGTGATCTCCACGAAGTATTTGTATAATTTTCTTGCGTTCTCCATTTCACCGGCTGCGATGCTTCGGGTGATATGGGGAAGCAGAACAGTGCAGAAGGACTGCATGATGATGTCAAAGGGCAGCACTTTCGCGGCGTTGGTGTAGACCGCCAAAGTCTCCGTATCCGTAAAGGCGGAGATCACATACTTGTCGCAATCCCGGTTGATGGTGTTCAGGACGATAAAAGCCGCCATGGGAATGGAATAGGACAAAATGGGCTTTACCAAAGACAGGTCTGCCCGCCGGACAGCCACACGGCAGCCCTCCCGGCGCAAAAGCAGGAGGAAGAACATGATCTGTCCCACATCCAGAACCACCGTCGCCAGCAGCACCAGCCACACCCTTTGCACCAGAAGGCAGGCGATCAGTACCACACCCAGCCGCAAAAGGGAGACGGTAAGATTCTTGAACGCCAGCAGTCTCGCCTTGCCCACAGATACAAAAAGCACCTGCAGCATGGATATGAGATTCTGCAAAAAGGGAAGCAGTGCCCCGAAAATCAGAAGCTTTTTTACATCGGGATTGTCAAAATAAAGGCTGATGGGAGCGGTGAGAAGCAGAACCACCGTTCCGGCGATGGTGCTGACTATGGTTTGCAGGGCGAAGATCGTCCCCACATATTTCTCCCGGTCGGCATCATTGGTCTGATTGCAAAAGAAATAGTTGACAGCATCCACCATGCCCAAAACCGTGATAGAGGACAGGGTAGATACCAGAAGCATGATTTGAGAATATGTCCCATAATCATGGACAGAGAAAAATTGAGAAAGAAGCCGTGTGACAGTGAAGCCCAAGGCGGTTGTCATCAGTCGGGCAACAGTGAGGAACACCGCGTCGGAGGAAGCTCCCCCCACCTTTTTCCCGGCAAACAGGGAAGTAAATTTACTTTTCATGGATGACCGCCTCGATCTGCTGTCTGACGGCCCACGCTGTAGTTTGCCGACAGTGATTTTTTATTGCCGTCTTTCTTGCCTTTTCCCCATAACGGATACGCAGCTCCCGGCTGGAAAGAAGGTCTTTCAGCTTTTTCTCCAATTCTTCCCGGGAGGTGGCAACCATGGCGCAGTCCTCATGCAAAAGATACTGGGTAGAAGCCATTTCCTCCGGGGCATAGCTTAAAAAGCTTCGTCCGGCGCAGAGACACTGGGCGATTTTTGTGGAAAAGGCGTATTGCAGCTTGGAAGCGATGGTGGGGACAAAGCTCTCGGCATGGAGAAGAATATCTGCCTCCTCCTTGACCTGCTTCAAGGTACTCTGATCCACAAAGCCGTGGAAACGGATGTTGGGGCATTGGGTGAGCTTGTATTCGTCCCCATCCCGGGAGCCGCCGTAAACATCAATAAACAAGGTGGGTTCCAGCTTTCCCAAAGCTTCCGCGATATCCAGAAGGGCATCGATCCTGCCAATGCCCAAATTCCCAAAGTAGGCAAGGCGCACCGTGTCTTTCGGCTCGTATTCCGGCGTATCCGGATTTCCGCAGTTATAAGCGATCATGCTCTTTCCCACGGGGAAGGCTTTTTCATAGCACTCTTTCAAATAAGGGCAGTTAAAAATGGTCAATGCCGCCCTCTTGTTTACCTTGTGATATTCCTTTTTGACGCGTTTGTGGTGGAGCTTGTCCAGCCCCTTCCGCTTGCCGGTGTCCACCAGACGGTAAGCCTCACAGTTATAAAGCACCAGAGGGATATCCAGCTCATGGGCAAGGGTCAGCACAAGGCGATCCATAAACACGCTTTCGCCTACCATGTATACGATGGCATCCGGCTTTTCCTTCTTTGCCCACGCCAGCAGCTTCTTCTTTCCCCAGGGGGCAATGCTCCAGAGAAGCTCTCTTGTCATGCGGAAAGCAAAATTCTGATTTCTTTTTTTCAGAAAACCGGGCAAGGCGGCTGGTTTATGCTCTGCCTTCGTTTCGGCTTTCCCTCCGTGGGGGGACTGCTTTCCGGCTGTGAACTCCCTTTGAAACTTCCTGCCAAAAAAGGATTTGATCATTTGCACATCCGTGACCCGGAAAAAGGAGGAAGCCGCCGTAAAATCAGGCTTTTGCGTGCCGCTGTAAAACTGGCACAGCTCCTCCGGCTGATAAGCGGACAGAACAGCCTTTATGGTCATGCCGTTGGCATCGTGGTCAGAAAGTCCACTGAAGGAAATCAGCATAAGTTTTGCCATGATCTTTTGTTCACTCCTCGTGTCTTTCCATTCTCACTGAGGAAATGGCAACCGCCATAAGAATGTAAAATGTAGTTGCGGGCATTCCCTGAAGGGTAAAATATATCATCAGCATAATGACCGGCACAGCATAGCGGATCAGCTTATCCGTTTTTGGCTGGGAGAACTGTTTGCCGGAGCGGGACAGAAGCATACCAAAGTACACCGTGTATAAAACCAAGCCCACGATGCCGATGTAATAGGTGATCTCCAGATAAAGATTGTGAGGGCCAAGACGGAGATAGGGGGCATCCAGACCCAATCCGAAAAGAACGGAGCGGGCGTTTTGGGTAATGACTTCCAGATATTCCCCATAAAGCTCAATTCGTCCCGTGGTCAGCTCGTTAAAGCTGGTGGCACTGGTAAGCCGCTCTCCAATGACTGTAAACACAGAGCCTGCCGCGGCGATGGCACCCACCAAAACCAGAGAAAGACCCAAAACCCGCTTTTTCCGCTTGAAAAGCACCACCACAAACAAAAGGACGGTTAAAACCAGAAACAGGAAAAAGGTTTTACTGTAAGTGAGAACGCCGCAAAGACAAAACGCCCCGATCGCGCCCCAGCACCACAGCTTTTTGATATAGCCGTAATCATTCAGCCGGAACAGGAGCAAAATGCCCAAAATCAAAAACAGGGCAAAATAGTTGGGATCCTGAAACAATCCCTGAAAGCGCATGGAGGTACTTCCAAAGTAAGCGGGAACCTCTTTTCCCAAAATTGCCTTTAACTGCCAGGTGTTTCGCAGGATCAGGGAATAAACGCAGGACACCAAAAGTCCGGCGCAATATGCCCCGCTCATTTTTGCCACGGACAGCCGGTTTTGATTCAGCACCACAAGCTGTAAGGCAAGAAGTCCTGAAAATACCAGAACCAGCTCCACAAGCTGCCCGTTCATCCGCAGAACCAAATGCGCCAGCAGAACCAGCAGAGAAATGATCCCGGGGATCCACCACTGCCGATGCCGGAAGGTGAACCATATGGCGCCGGCGATCACATAGTAGGCAAGCAGAGAGTCACCGCTGCTCATACGGAATAAGGTGGCAAAGCTGCTTAATACCGCAATGTCCATGCCAAAGACACGAACATCGTACATCACCATGCGCAGAAGGCACAAAAGCAAAGCGGGGTATACCAGAAGCCCGGAAATAAAGGGCGAAAGGCATAATAGCCCCACCGCGGCGCAAATCGTAGCGAGGGGATATTCATCTGGTCCCGGATCGTGAACCCATTTTCCGGGACTGTAATACAGCTTAATCGTACTCATATCCATCCTCTAACAGCGCAATAAATTCCCGCAAGGCAAGGGTATTATCCACGGTCAAACCATGCAGGTAAGCCTTTTTTTCTTCTATGCTCTTTTCGTCCCGCAGAACCTGCAGCAAAAGGTCGTTGAGGGACTGCTGGTCGTTTTCGCAGACCCAGCCGCCGCCCCGCTCCAGGATCATTTCCTCGCTGGAGGAGGTCTTTGTGGAAAGCACAGGCACACCCAGATACAGTGCCTCGTCAATGACCAAAGGAGCGGCTTCGTGATAGGAGGTAAGCAGGAACAGGTCGGCATTTTTCAGGTATTGATAGGGATTTTCCTGCTCCCCATGGAATACCACCACATTTTCCAGCTTCAATTCCTTCACCAGACCTTCCAGAGAAGCTCTGGCTTTTCCGTCTCCCACGATATGGTACCGCACCGCCGCACCCTGAGACACCGCATAAGCCACAGCCTTCAAAGCCCGATGGATGCCCTTGACGGGACTGAGCCGGGCAACGGTGACCACGGTTCTCATGACGGGGTCGTACCGCACAGGACTTTGCTCCGCCAAAGCCCGAACTTCCTCAAAGTGGGTGCAGTTATGTACCGGGCGGCATTTGCCCTCCAGATGGGGCAGTGCCTGCAAAAATACCCTGCGGCAGCCCTCGGAGCAGGCGGCGATGCCGTGGAAACGATCATAGAGCTTGTTGTTGCCGGCTGCGTTGGCACCGCTGGTCTGATAGTCGCAGTGCAAAAAGGCGATCTTTCGCTTCGCCCGCACCTTATTCAGCACATATTCATTGACACCGCCGTAAAAGGCGTGGGGGGACTCGTTGTGCAAAAAGGAAATGGCGCAGTCATATTCTCCCGGCGCGGCTTTTTGGAACAGGAACACCCCTTTCAAAACAAGAGGTCTTCCGAAAGCCTTGGTCAGGGCAGCCAAAATTCCCCGCACCCAGTATTTTGGTGAGGTTTTTTTGTATTGTCCCTGACTGGTGCCAAAAAACGCCACAGGGCCACCGGCGGCAATGACCTTCACATCCGGGGGAAGCTGCTTCAAATACGCCCCCTCCGGACTGAACAGCACAAGGGTCACATCGTACCGACCGCTGATCTGCCAAAGAAGATTGTACAGGCTCTTTTGCACGCCGCCGATCTTCATATTACTATTTACAATGATGATTTTCTTCATAGTACCTCAGCCGTCGTTTCCTGTTGGATTCGGGAGCTTATTTTCCCCGTTCTTGCACATACCGGGCATAGGAGGTCATAGTCTTGACCGCTCTCATGCCCCGGAGCATCCAGGACAGCCGCCCCGGCATACTCACCTTTGTTTTCTTTCTGAATTTTATGGCGAAATACACTGCCATAAGGTGCTTTCCCCGGGGGAAGCCCTGAGAAAGCATAGCACCTTTGTCGAAAAAGTATTTTTCGTTATATCCGGTAAACCAGGAGGACACATCCTTGCAGCAGGTTCCCAGAACATAGCTGTGAGAATACAGCCGAAGTCCTTTTTTCAGACACTCCCGGATCAACAGGGAATCCTCCCCGGAGCCGTAAACGCAGCCGCCGCCGAAGCCGGTGTGAAACCAGATGTTATTCCTTTGGAGAACGGATCTTCTCACTGCGATGGCGTAGGTGCCGTATTTCATGGCGTTCCATAAATGAAGCCTGCGGGTTTTTAAGTGCCGTTTCTCCGTGATCTCGCCGCCCCGAAGAATGTCCACCCCGAATATGATCATATCTGCCTGAGGAAGCTCCGCAAAGGCGTTTTTGACCCCTTCCAGCGTTCCGTCATAATAGCAAACATCGTCATCAGCAAAGAGCAGCAGCTCCGCTTCTGCCGCAAGCAAAGCGATATTCCGGTTTTTTCCCACTCCACGGGTGGTGGTGGAGATCAGCTCCACCGTTCCCCAGGGCATGGTCTGGCTCTGAACAGAATTGGTATCGGTTTGATTGGCAATGATCCCATTGCAGCGCAGATTCATCTTTTCTGTTAAGGAGAAATCCTTTTGCCCCATGGCAGCGATCAAAACCTGCAATTCGCTCATAAAGAACCTCTCAATCTACCAAAATCTGACGAAGCTGCCCGATAATGGTATTGATCTCCTCCCGCATGGCGTTGACCCGGTTGGAGTCTGCCTCTGTCCAGGAGCTTGCGGGAACAGGCTGGTAGGATTCGATGGCGACCTTGATCATGTCTCCACAGTCTGCCTTATAATAGCCCATGGAGAAGCCGCCCTTGCTCTCGTCCACGAAGCCGAAGGTAACGCCGAACAGATCCACCCGGCTGCCCTGTACCTCAGTATAGAAGATCTGTCTGGAGCCGTTATCCAACTGGATCAGCTCCCGGGACATATAATCCGACCACATTTCGGGGATGTCCAGAAGAACGGTGTGGGCATGACCCTCTGCCTCCGTGGGGGGAACCTCCGTGGGCTTGGGCTCTGTGGCGGGAGGGGTGGAAGGCTCTGTGGTGGGGGCATCGGTGGGCTCTGTGGGTGCGGTATCCGTGGGGTCTGTGGGTGCGATATTGCCATCGGTGGGCTGGTTCTCCTCTGTGGGCTGAAGAACCGTATCCTCCGTGGGGTTCTGCAGGGAGGGGTCATCGGTCTGGCTCTGGACAGGCTCTCCGGTGGGCTTGATGGGCTGATTGGGCTGATCCTTGCCGCCGAAAAGCAGCACCGCGCCTACAACCACACAAACCAGCAGCACGCCGGCGATCATGTAGGGCAAATAGTTTTCCAATCCTTTTTTCTCTTTGTTCTGATCCATAATAAGTAACCTCCTGATCGAATCTGTTTATCGAATACTTCTGGTATAGGTGTGGAATTTCATGCCGTCTCTGTAGTGGGCGTATTCCTCATAGGAACGCTCCAGATCCACCAAAAGAGCGTGTTCCTTGCACACCCGCTTTTCCGGGGGCGGCAGGGTCATATAGTCGCCGTAAAGGGTGGTCAGCAGACCGTCATACAGGGCAGGAACAGGGAAGTCCCCCCGGCGAAACCGTTTCTGTGTGCTTTCCGCGAAAAAGGCTCTGGGGTAAACATTTTTGGCATATCCGGAAGCCGCCGCGAAGAAGCTGTGCACAAGGGGAGCGTCATCCCTTCCTCTTTTGGTAAGCCACAAAAAGGGCTTCCTGGGAATCAGACGGCACAACGCCATAAACAGCTTTTTCTTTTTGCTGTCTGTCTCATAGCCCCGGGCATAAAGGCTCTTGGCAATGACCACCTTGGAAGCCAGAAACTGCGATTTTCGTCCCAAATTGCTTTTCGCTCCGTTGTCACAGGGGAAAATATCCATGTATACCCCCTGATGACTGGCAGGGTCTTTGGGGTGGTATTTTTCCAGACAGGTCGTTCCGTTGAGACGGAGCTTGGAGAAAAACATAGGCCAGCCGGGAGAAAACTCCTTTTGCAGGAAGAAGCCTTCCTTGTCCAGACAGGCATCTGCCTCCCGGAGGAAGCGGTCATAATCCTTTCGGAGCATGATCACATCCAGATCATCGTCCCAAGGGATAAAATCCTCATGGCGAACCGCTCCCAGAAGTGTCCCCGCAAAGAGCATATAGGGGATATTCAGCCTTTTGCATACCCGGTCAAATTCCGTCAGCAGGGTGTACAGGGCTTCCTGATGCGCTTCAAGCTGTCTTTCCTTTTCTTTATGCTCCAAAGCTCTGTCCCTCCCCGTGGCAAAGTGCTATTTCTCCGAATATACTACATTGCATACCCTTACAGCATACGATTCTATCATAAAACGCCGGGTATTTCAATACAACTTTCTGTTTTTTACGCAAAAATAAGCCGTTGTTCCATCTAAATCGGACAGAGGAAAATTGTGGAAAACCACGAAAAAATATGAGAACGAATAATGAAAGCCCCGGACTGGGTGAACCAATCCGGGGGGATGTATGGAAAATGATTATTCGATGATCCAGATCTGGGCGGGGTCGCTTTCGTTGGGCAGGATATGAACGGCATCTTCACCCTCCACCTGCTGAGCACCTGCCATGCCAAAGTCGTCTTCAATGATGACGGCAAGCGCGCCGGTGTCGGTCAGGCAGATGCCCTCCGCCTTCTCCGCGGTCCAGTTCATAGTCCGCAGGTCAAGATAGACCTCCTTTTTGGCGTAGGTCATAACCTCGGACAGCTCCTCGGAGGAGGCGGTGTATTCCAGCTCCTTGCCGTTGTAGGTCAGACCGGTGATGTCGGTGGCCTTGCGGAGATCCACTTCATAGATCACATTGCGCATAGAGCCGTCAGCCAGCTTGCCCTGCTCTACCACCAGAAGGGTATCGTCGTCAATGGCGTAGGCATCGCCCAGCTTGCAGTTCTTGGGGGAGGAATACTCGCTGACGACAACGGGATAGGCGTACATCCTGGTTTCGCCGGTTTCGGGATCCAGCTCCAGAATCCGGATAAAGGTGGCGGTCTTTTGTGTCTCGCCCTCGATGTTCATTACACTCTGCAGAAGGGCGAACACCTTGCCGGAGGGGGAGATGGTCAGGCTCTCAAAGCCACGGTTGGCAATGCGGTACTTGAGGATCTCGGGCAGACCGTTGCCGGGGGTGTACATTTTGATAAGCGTGCCGTCAGAGCTGAATTTGGCGATGAAGGGGCCATACTCGTCGCCCATCCAGAAGTTGCCGTCCTCGTCCACGGCGATGCCCTCAGGGTCGAAGCCGTTGGGGTCATAGGTCAGCTCGTTGCCATAAATATCCACAGCGATCTCGCCGGTGGCACCGGTTTCGCCGGCGGGCAGGGGCAGACCCTTGAGAGGTGTGCCGTCAGTGTTTTTCAGGGTGATCGCTTCTTCTACCACTGCTTTGCCGTCTTTCAGGGTGATAATACCGATCACGGGGGAGAAATCGGGAGCGGGGAACACCTTGGTGTTATCTACCTCGTTGCCCTCGATGTCCAGCAGATCCAGACTGGGGCCACGGTCAGAGGCACCGTAGAACTGGAGATTGCCTTCTGCGTCATAGCCCTTGAAGGTAATAGCAGAGCCGAAGCCGGTTTTGAACCCGTCGGCAAATTCGGTGTCTTCTCCACCGGGGAAGGGGGTGTACAGCTCCTGGGCTACAGTAAGGGGATAGACGCTGGCGGTTTTTTCTTTGTCCTCTGCGGGAGCGCAAGCGGCCAGCACGGAAACGACCAGCAGCAGGGCAACCAGAAGGGAGATCGCGCGTTTGGTTTTCATGGATAAAGCCTCCTTCATATTTGTGCGTGGATAGATTTGTTGTAAAACTCAAAAATCGCTGTCGGGGCAACGATTTTTGAGCATACAGTTATGGAGCTGCTCCTGCCTGCTTCTTGTGAGGAAGGCGGGAGCTTCGCCCTTTCCCTGTCTCTGGGATAAGGACAAACACAGCCCACGACTAAAATATTGCAATTTCCCCGGAATATCAAGCCCCATTCTCTCCCAAGCCGAAAATTCTGTGTTTTTTATAACCGAACGGATGGGCTTTTGGGCATATTTACAATAAAAACCCCAAAAAAACCATGAAAAAAATTCAGTTTTTCCCTTAAAATCTATCCAATGATTCAAAAGAATGTTTGAACACAAAACATGGTTATCGAAAGCAAATTATACACGAAACGGACGCATAAAAAGATGCCCCCCGGTAACGGAAGGCATCTGATTTATTTGTCTTTTCGGATGACCTGATCGGGGAATACGGAGGCGTTGATCAGGTGAGCCGGGTCTACCTCCAGAGCATCCGCAATATCAAAGAATACCTCCAGAGAAAATCCGTTGGCAATTCCCGGGGCTTCGATGGCACTGAGCAGGGAACGGCTGATACCTGCCTTTTCTGCCAGCTTTTCCTGAGAGTACCCTCTTAATTTCCGCAACGCGCCGATGGCAACGCCCAACTGTATAAACCGGTCACGGTTCTTGAACGCAACTTCCTTGCTCATGCTTGTCGTTCCTTCCGGGAAAAATATTACCAGTTCATTATACTGTTTCCCGACTTCTTGCGCAGTATTCTTTGGTAAGCACTTGACTTTAATAGTGAGCAGTTGTGTGAAATGAAGAATTACTTACCCTTCAATGTAGACAACAGGTACACCGACCTTTGCAGCGTAATTGATGGTATTTTTTGTGCCGCTGTTTACACCGTTGCAAACAGCAATGACTCTGGCGGCATGATTTACCATCCATTCATTTCTGGTTCGGAAACAGTCACGGCTGTAGCCCTTGCGGATGTACTTTACAAAGTCTGCCGATGTCAGTATCTCTTTATATTGCTTTTGCCATTCCTGACTCCACCCAAGCTCAAATCCGTCATAGGGGCAGGCGCATATCAGTTTCACCTTTTGCCCTTCATTACGCAGACACAGGACGGTTTGTGCCGCCCAAATGTCAACGCCTCGTGCCATGCCCGAAATAAATACATTGAATCCGTCACCAATCGCCCGGCGAATTTGTATCTCCAATTCCTCTTTAATTTCCTTTTCCCTGCGGCTTAGCTTCTCCGGGCGATGTCCTGTAAAGCATATCCGGTGCATTCGTTTTTCCGCTTCGGTCATCCCAACTCCCTCCATTCGTTTGTGTTTTCGGCAATTACATCCTAACACATATCTATTTTGGTTTCAACTCATATGTATTTTACAACTCATACTGGAAGTAAAATAGATGCGTGAAAGGTGGTGATCCTATGGACACACACGCTCGTCTCCAGCAATTGTTGCGGGAACGCGGATGGACGGAGTACAAGCTTTCAAAAGAGTGCGGCTTAGCACAATCCACCATTGGAAACATCTTCAGAAGAAACACGGTTCCTTCCATTGCGACTCTTGATACCATATGCGCAGGCTTTGGTATCACAATGTCGCAGTTCTTTGCCGATGCCGATATGGTGGAGCTGACCCCGGATATGAAAGAGCTGTTTGACTGTTGGGTCTGCCTGACTCCCGGTCAGAAATCCGCGGCATTGCAAATGCTCAAAGCTATGAGTCATGACAGCAAATAAGAGTCATTGCTTTTTCGTATAAATTCATAGTGCGTTGCAAAAACGGCCATCCCCAAAAAGCCAATGTCATTAAGTTAGCATCGAAGGTCTAAGTGCAAGAGAAAAAGAACGGGAGCATCCAATGCAGGAAACTGTTTTGGATGCTCGTATTTTTTATTTTTGGCACGACAAGTGAGCGGATTGAGGAATCCGCTTAAAAAACCTATTCAAAAAGCAAAATTTATGCTACTCTATAGGTGAAGCTAACCGCATGCCTAATGGTCGTTTTTCGAGG
>JAZNYB010000009.1:0-4926 GCA_045594185.1 Faecousia sp.
CGACCTTTACCGATGATCTTCACCAAGCCTTTGGCTTCCGTACCGATTACCAGATCCTCAGCAAATCCACCATGAGAAAAATTGTGGCAAAAACCAAGGAAAAATAGACCGTACTACATTCTTGAAAAAAGTAAACCGCGAGAAATAGTTTCGTATTTGCCGGGCAAACAACAAAACCTGAACTTTCCAGAGCATAAATGTTCGGAAAGTCCAGGTTTTTCATTTATGGGGTGTCAAAGATGGGATTATAATACAGATAGCACAAAAATTCAAGTCCCTTTTATAACTTTTTTATCCGCAGAACTGAAACCTCGCAAATTGTCCAAACAAAGTAGTAATCAGGCTTTACAAAACTCAGATAAAGTGGTATAATGCTGTATAATAGTCCAAATGGACAAAACAGGAGGTAATTATGGAGAAATTAACAAGAAGGTACGGGCTGCCTACGGCAATTTGCATGGTGGTAGGAACCGTCATTGGCTCAGGCGTTTTCTTTAAGGCGCAAAATGTTTTGGCTGCCACCGGAGGGAATATGCCTCTGGGAATCGTGGCATGGGTGGTTACCGGGCTTTTGATGATCCTGTGTTCCGCGCAGTTTGCGGTAATGGCGACCAAATACCAAAAGGTCAGCGGCGTTGTTGACTACGCTGAAGCCACCTGCGGACAGGGCTATGGCTATTGTATCGCATGGTTTTTGGCAAATATCTATTATCCCGGCATGACTTCGGTTCTGGCGTGGGTATCGGCAAGATATTTTGGGGTGCTTTTCGGCTGGCATCTCGCGGGTTCCGAGGTGTTGGCTATGGCAGGCTTCTTCCTGGTCGCTTCGTATACCCTGAATGCTTTTTCGCCCAAGCTGGCGGGAAAATTCCAGATCAGTGCCACGGTTATTAAACTGATCCCCATTGCGCTTATGGCAGTGGTGGGAACGATCGTGGGCTTCGCGAAGGGAACACTCACCGATAATTTCACCACGGTGGTGTCTGAAGTAGTGGGTGGCACCGGTGGCGGATTGTTTGCGGCGATCGTGGCTACTGTTTTTGCCTACGAGGGCTGGATCGTTGCCACCTCCATCAATGCGGAGCTGAAAAACCCAAAGAAGAACCTTCCCTTGGCGTTGGTCATTGGCGCGTTTATTGTGGTGGTTGCTTATGTGCTGTACTATATCGGCGTTGCCGGTGGAGCATCCAACAAGGTTCTCATTGATGAAGGCGCGACCACTGCCTTTACAAACATATTCGGCGGCGTGGGCGGCACGATCCTGAATATTTGTATCGTTATTTCCTGTCTGGGTACTTTGAATGGTCTGATGGTGGCGGCGACCAGAGCCATGTATGCTATTGCCAGCCGGAATGAAGGCCCTAAGCCCGAAATGTTCCGGCAGGTCGACAGCACCACAAATATGGTGACCAATTCCTCTATTTGGGGTCTGTTTGTTTGCAGCATCTGGCTGGTGTATTTCTATGGCGCGAACCTGACCGATGGTTGGTTCGGATACTTCAATTTTGACTCCTCCGAGCTGCCCATCGTCACCATCTATGCTTTGTATATTCCTATTTTCATTGTGTGGATGAAAAAAGAAAAGGACGAGACGGTTTTCAGACGGTTTGTTTTGCCTGCGCTGGCAATTATAGCTTGTGGGTTTATGGTGTTTGCCGCGATCTACGCCCATGGAGTTACCCCGTTCCTGAAAGCAAGAGAGACCGGCGCGTTCTCCTTCCCGGTGCTGTTTTATTTCATTCTTTTCGCAGTGGTGATGCTGATTGGCTGGTTTGTGAGAAAACCGCAAAAGACAAAGTCCTGAAATAATTTTGGGGAACCCCGCAAAAAAGGGTTCCCCACTTTTTATTCCGTTTTTTCTGTGGTATTGATCTGCCGGCACAGTCTGTGGCTGGCAACCAGAAGCACAGCCCAGGCGAAAACAGGCCAAAACAGCACACTGCAGCAAGGCACAGGAGTGGACACCACCGCAAGAGCATAGAGAAATCCTGTAAGGACTGCCGGAGAAGCCTCTGCCAACAGGGCAGCCCACATAATGAGCAAAAGCGCCGCGCTTCCCAGAAGCACCGCTCCTGACCACAGCCTTACACGCTTCAAGGCCCTGTGATCCCGCGCCTTCCATGCCAGAAGCAGTGCCGCTCCTGCCAGAAGAAAGAATACAGCTACAGCGGTGTTTTCCCAAAGCGGGGACAGAAACCGAATGCCCCGCACCTGCAAAATGCCGTCAGCGGCGCACAGCCCAAACAACGCCCCCAAAGAAAAACGCAGACCGATCCTTGTGTTTTTCATTCAAAAAGCATCCTCCGGGTCATCCTCCGCGAAAAATTCTTCCCCGGGGTCGTAGAAAGGCTCGTCCTCCGGAGGGAGATCCTCGTCGCCGTATTCTCCAAAGGCTTCGTCGCTGTATTCCTCGAATGCCTCGTCCATATATTCTCCGGTTTCGGGGTATTCGGCTGATTCCTCCACAAAATCCTCCGGAGCATCTTCCGCAGGCGTTCTTTCCGGACGGGGCTTTTTCCTGACCTTTTCCTTTTTCACCCGGATGCGGCCAAAGCGATCAAAGCGGATCAACAGAGCCAGATTGATGCCCAAAATCACCAAAATCAGGGTGCCAAGCTGCAGCCCCACCAAATTCAGATAGATCTCCAGGCAGTCCTCTATCCCTGTTTCCTTCTGCCCGTTGGAGATCAAAAGGGTTGCCACCAGCCAGATCAGTCCCAGAATAAACCAGAGCTTACCTGCCCAGCTTTGGGCAAACTTCCAGGATTCGTCTCCGGCTCTTGCCCTGCGGGAACGAAAGCCCAATGCCCAGGTGGGGCCCTTTGGGGGGATACGCCAGCAAATCAGCCCCAGAATGACCATGGCCAAGGGGGTCAGGAGAGCCAGAAGGGTCAGTATTTTCCAAACCATGGAGCTTCACTCCTTACTTCTCTTTCAGGAATTTCTGCAGCTCGTCCATAAAGCTGTGGACATCCTTGAACTGACGGTAAACCGAAGCGAAACGCACATAAGACACCTCGTCCAGTCCCCGGAGCTTTTCCATGACCAGCTCACCGATGGTTTCGGACTTGATCTCCCGCTCCAAGGAGTTTTGGATGGTCTGTTCGATCTCTGTGGTCGCCTGCTCCAGCTGCGCCAAAGACACGGGTCGTTTTTCGCAGGCTCTGACCATGCCGTTGAGGATCTTGGAACGGTTGAATGCCTGACGGCTGCCGTCCTTCTTAACAACAATAATGGGCAGACTTTCCACAGTCTCGTAGGTGGTAAACCTGCGCTGACAGGCAAGACATTCCCGGCGGCGGCGAATACTAAGTCCGTCTTCGGAATGGCGGGAGTCCACGACCTTGCTTTCCTGATCTCCGCAATAAGGACATTTCATAGGGCTTGCTCCTTCCAATGGGTTTCCGGGAACAGCCTTCCCGGTTATTTTGCTTATTATAACAGAGGAATGTGTCAGTGTCCAGCTTTTTGTGAATGAAGCCGCATAAATTTTCCCGGGAAATCCAAAAAAACGAAAAATTCCTCTTGACAAAATGACCTTTCCTGCTATAATGGAAGGGCTGCCAGAGACAGCAGGAGCTTTTAGGTAACAGGGTGCGCCCTTCCTGCCGAGGTTTGCGGAATTTGTTTATGCAATTTCTGTGCCCTCATGTCTTTTGGCATGAGGCATTTATTATTTTCGGAGGTGACACTTTCATGCCCAACGCAAAGGTTCTTGAAAGCAAGAAGGCTATCGTTGAGGAGCTGGCCGGTAAGATTTCCGGGGCTACCGCTGTGGTCTTCGTGGATTACAAGGGCATCAACGTCGCTCAGGATACCGCGCTGCGTAAGATCTTCCGGGATGCTTCCGTGGAGTACAGTGTTGTTAAGAATACCCTGACCCGCTTCGCCGCCAACAAGGTCGGTTACAGTGAGTTTGATGAGGTTCTCAACGGCACCACCGCCATGGCTGTGACCACCGGCGATCCCATCGCCCCCGCTCGTATCGTCTGCGAGTTTGCCAAGAAGAACAAGAACATCCTCACCATTAAGGGCGGTCTGGTAGAAGGCTCTGTGCTGACTGCCGAACAGCTTAACGCCTTTGGTGAGCTGCCCAGCAAGGATGCCCTGGTCGCTCAGGTTCTCGGCACCTTCCTGGCTCCCATTTCCAGTCTGGCATTCGTTCTGGATCAGATCCGCATCCAGAAGGAAGGCCCCGCTCCCGCCGAGGAAGCCCCCGCGGAAGCCTAATCATCCACCCATTTATTTTAACTGATTTAATTTTAGGAGGAAAATTACCATGGCTAGTGAAAAGATCACTGCTCTCGTAGAGGAAGTAAAGACTCTGACCGTTCTGGAGCTGTCCGAGCTGGTTCACACTCTGGAAGAAGTTTTCGGCGTTTCCGCCGCTGCCGCTGCTGTTGCCGGCCCCGCCGCTTCTGCCGCTGTTGAAGAAGAAGAGAAGACCGAGTTCGACGTCGTTCTGAAGGAAGTCGGCGCCAACAAGATCGCTGTTATCAAGGTCGTCCGTGCCGTTACCGGTCTGGGCCTGAAGGAAGCTAAGGAAGTTGTTGACAACTGCCCCAAGACCCTGAAGGAAGCCATCTCCAAGGAAGACGCCGAGAAGCTGGTTGCCGACCTGAAGGAAGCCGGCGCTACCGCCGAGATCAAGTAAGATACACTCTTACGATTTACACAAACTTCTCCCCTTTGCTTTCTGCGAGGGGGAGTTTTTGTATGAATGTGGGTCTGGGGGCAACCGTCCAGTTTAGTATCCGGTGGACAGCCGGATGCTCCGCTTGCCACAGGCAAAAGAAAAAGCGTGTAATATTCAGCCGCAGACAAGGCTCCTTGGGTAACGGGAGCTGTCAAAAATCTCTGATTCTTGACTGAGGGATTGCTGTTGCGGTAAAGGCATTTTCATGGTAGTATGATAGAAAGCAGTTA
>JAZNYB010000010.1:0-14513 GCA_045594185.1 Faecousia sp.
CTTGTCGATGCACTCGATGGCGGTGTTGGCGGCAGTGTCAAAACCGATGCAGTAATTCGAGCAATTGATGTCATTGTCAATGGTGCCGGGGATGCCGATTACCGAGATGCCGTGACGGGACAATGCCTGCGCACCCCGGAAGGTGCCGTCACCACCAATGGCGATCACCGCGTCCAAACCCAGAAAACGACAGGTGCTTACGGCTTTTCGTTGCCCTTCTTCATTCATAAATTCCTTGCTGCGGGCGGTGTAGAGAATGGTTCCTCCCCGGTTGATAATATGGGCAACGCTCTTTTCATCCAGACGAAGGACATCTCCGGTGATAAGACCGTTCCATCCTCTGCGGATGCCGTAACATTCCAAGCCATGATATAAAGCGGTTCTCACAACAGCACGGACACAGGCGTTCATGCCGGGAGCATCGCCACCGCTGGTGAGAACGCCGATTCTTCTGATAGCCATAAATATACCTCCTGATAACAAGGGATAATAACGAGATGATGATACTTGACACACCGTCATTTTAACAGAAAAAACGAAAATGTAAAGAATCAATTTCTTTCGTAAGGGCTTTCGACTGCATTCGCATGGACATAAAATTATACTAAATGGGAGAACGAAGAAAAAGCGAGGTGCCTTATGCATTTTATCAGTTATTTACAGGAAGGGGTGCTTACCGTAGCCCTTAACGGTGAGATCGATCACCACTGCGCAAGAGATTATATGACAAAAATCGGAGAAAAAATAGATACTTATTTGCCACGGATATGCGTTTTGGATTTTCAGGAGGTGGGATTTATGGATTCATCCGGCATTGCCATTATCATTAACGCGTTGCGAAAGATGCAGCAAGTGGAAGGACGGCTTCGGCTGCAGGGGATGAAGGAACAACCCATGAAGGTTCTCAGGACAGCAGGAATTGAAAAAATCGTAGAGATCAGGGAGGTAGTCCGATGAAATTTGAAAATTACATGATCCTGGAGTTTCCCAGCCGCTCCACCAATGAAGCGTTTGCCAGAGCTGCCGTTTCCTGCTTTGCGGCACAGCTTGATCCTACTCTGGAGGAACTGGGAGACATCAAGACCGCGGTGTCGGAGGCTGTGACCAATGCTATCGTTCACGCCTATCCGGACACCATTGGGACCATCACCTTGCGGTGCAGGATATTAAAGGACAATGTGCTGGATATTGTAATTAAGGATAAGGGAACTGGGATTGAGGATGTGGAAAAAGCCCGAAGACCTATGTATACCACCGGAGGATCGGATCGCTCCGGCATGGGCTTTACCATTATGGAGAGCTTTATGACCACTCTGGCAGTGACCTCCAAGCCTGGGAGGGGAACGGTCGTACATATGCGCAGACAGATCCAACGCAGAGGCAGCCGATGAAGGAAACGACAGAAAGCCTGATTGCCCGGGCGCAAGCAGGGGACAAAACAGCCAGCGAGCTACTCATCACTCAGAACACAGGGCTTATTTGGTCTGTTGCCCGGCGGTTTTTCGGCAGAGGCGTGGATGCGGACGACCTGTACCAGCTTGGGTGTGTGGGGTTTCTGAAGGCTGCACAGGGCTTTGATCTGGGATTTGGCACCCAGTTTTCCACCTACGCAGTTCCTAAAATCGCGGGAGAGATCAGAAGATTCCTTCGGGATGATGGGACGGTTAAGGTGAGCAGAGGATTAAAGGAGCAGTCAGCAACCATTAAAGCGGCAAGAAGCCGGCTTTCTGCGGCGTTGGGCAGAGAGCCGACGATCAGCGAAATATCCCGGGAGGTAGATCTGACACCGGAGGAGATCGCCCTTGCGGAGACTGCTACAGCCGCGACAGAATCCATCCAGCGGGAGAGCGGAGAGGATGGCTTTACATTAGAGGATGTACTGACGGATTCCAGCTCAGAAGAACAAATGGTGGAGCAAATCGCGCTGCGGGAAGCGATCGGAAAGCTTCCGGAAAGGGAAGCCATGGTGATCAAGCTGCGGTATTTTCACGATTTGACCCAGGAAAAGGCTGCGAAAATACTTGGCGTTTCTCAGGTTCAGGTTTCCCGCATTGAGAAGAAAGCTCTGGGACATCTTCGGGAAACGCTTTAGACGAACCGATCAATGGAAAATAAGCTCCCTGTGGAACTTCCGTGGGGAGCTTTTTTGATTGCGGCGAGAAAATTTAGTTTGCCCCTTTACGCAACGGGAAAAATGTAATAAAATAGAGCCAATCAATACAGGATGGTTTGAAAAATGACAGAACAATTTGAAAGAAGATTTTTGGATGCCAGGAGAAAATATATAGAGTCCCAATTCTCCCGGCTGAATGATATGCAGCGGCAGGCTGTTTTGACCACGGAAGGGCCGCTCCTTTTACTGGCAGGTGCGGGAAGCGGAAAAACAACAGTGCTGATTCACAGAATCGCAAACCTGATCCGCTTCGGCTGTGCCAGTGACAGCGATGAGATTCCCGGTTATGTGTCGGAGGATGACCTTTTCTTTTTGGAGTCTCTGCCGGAATTGCCCTCAGAGGAGGAGAGCTGCAGAGCAGACCATATCTGCGCTCTGCGTCCTGCCGCACCATGGAGTATCATCGCCATAACCTTTACCAATAAGGCGGCAAATGAGTTAAAGGAACGGCTGGAAAGGGCGGTAGGTCCCCGGGCTATGGATGTATGGGCAATGACCTTCCATTCTGCCTGTTGCCGCGTTCTTCGCCGGGAGATATACCGGTTGGGTTACGACAGCCGGTTTACCATTTACGATACGGCAGATTCCGAGCGTGTGATGAAAGACCTGATCAAGACTGCGGGACTGGATGATAAAACCTTCCCGGCAAAGTCCGTTCTCACGATCATCAGCAAGGCGAAGGATCAGGGGATTGAGCCGAAGGAATTTGGAGTACAGGCAATAGCAAGCGGTGACTTCCGCCTGAAAATGATCTCCAGGCTCTATATGGACTATCAGAAGAAGCTGTATTCCAACAATGCCGTGGATTTTGATGATATTATCTTGTTGACGGTTCGCATTTTGGAGCAGTTTGAAGATGCCCGGGAATACTACCAACGGAAGTTCCGCTATGTCCTGATTGACGAATATCAGGATACCAACCTGTTGCAGTATCGTCTGGCGGCTCTTTTGGCGGGGCGATATGAAAACATCTGCGTAGTTGGTGATGACGACCAGAGTATTTACCGCTTCCGGGGAGCAACCATTGAAAATATTCTGAATTTTGAGCATGAGTTCCGTGGAGCCAGAACCATTCGTCTGGAGCAGAACTACCGCTCTACCCAAAGCATCCTGAAAGCTGCCAACGCCGTGATTTCCCATAATTTGGGTCGAAAGGGAAAGACACTGTGGACGGAGAATGGCATCGGTGATCCCATCTATGTCTATGAAGCCTACAGCGAAAGCGAGGAGGCGGATTTCGTTTCCGGGAAGATCCTTGCCAAAGGGAAGAAGGGACGGTTTGGAGACTACGCAGTCCTTTACAGAACCAATGCCCAATCCAACGCACTGGAATATTCCTTTAAGCGAAACGGCATCCCTTACCGCATTGTGGGAGGCACTCGTTTCTTCGACCGTGCTGAGATCAGGGATATGCTTGCTTATTTGTGGGTCATCAACAACCGGGCTGACGATTATCGCCTTCTGAGAATTATCAACCATCCTGCCAGAGGGCTGGGCGACAAGACCATGGATGTTGTAGTACGGCTTGCAACCGCGGCGGAAAAGCCCATTTATGCGGTCATTGCGGACTGCGATTCCTATAACCCGCTGGAACGGGTTGCAAAGAAATTAAAGGCTTTCTACGACCTGATCGAAGGATGCGGAAAACTGCTGGATGACGGTATGTCTCTGGATGCCTTCTATGATGAATTGCTGATTCGTACGGGGTATGCACAGATGCTCATGTCCAAGCCCACGGAGGAGAACCAGACAAGGCTGGAAAATGTACGGGAACTAAAATCCAGCATTTTAAGCTACATGGAGAACACCGACGAGCCTACACTTTCCGGCTTTTTGGAAGAAATTGCCCTTTACACGGATATAGAACAGTATGATGCCTCTGCGGATGCGGCGGTGATGATGACCATGCACAGTGCCAAGGGGTTGGAGTTTCCCAATGTGTTCCTTGTTGGCTTTGAGGAAGGGCTTTTCCCGGGAATGCGGGCAATTGGGGACGCGGAAGAAATGGAGGAAGAACGCAGACTTTGCTATGTTGCCATTACCCGGGCAAAGGAACGGCTGTTTATATCCCACGCCCGGCAGAGAATGCTTTATGGGCGCACCAACGCAGCCATGCCCTCCCGCTTTTTACGAGAGCTTCCGCAGGAATTTGTGCAGCACAAAGGTGGCAGCCGTGGAGCGTACGGCGGTTACGGTGGTTACTCTAAATATGAAACCCCAACCGATTATTACGCCCCCCAGACAAAGCCCAAGGTGGCGAAAACCTTTGGATATACACAGCCTGCCAAGTCACCGTCTATCAATTTCTCTCAGGGAGACACGGTTCAGCATACAGCCTTTGGAAAAGGTCTTGTGCTGTCTGTTATGAAAATGGGTGGTGATGCTCTTTTGGAGATCGCCTTTGATGAGATCGGAACCAAAAAGCTCATGGCAAGGACTGCCTCTGTCCATATGAAGAAGTTATAAATTATGCGTTGCTGACATATGCTCACCCAGAGGGGGTGCGGCTATGGCACGGCGCGGAAAAAACCGTTTGCGGCTGCGGTTGGTGCTGCTTTTGGTGATCATTGTGGCGGCAGGCATACCCATCCGAAACCGTTTTCGGGATATTACCAAGGATTTGGCAATTACCCAGGCAAAAAACCAGACCTCAGACCTGATAAACGATGCCATATCGGAGCAAATGTCGGTTGACGGCATCCAATATGACCGCATCATTTATTTTGAAAAGGATTTGCAGGGGCGCATTACCGCACTGAAAACCAATATGAATGAGATGAACCGCCTGAAAACGGAGATTCTCAACAGGATCAACAATGAAATATTGGCTCTGGATACCAACGATATCGGGATACCTCTGGGCAATGTGATCTTCTCCGAGATTTTTTCCGGAAAAGGACCAACCTTACCGGTAAAAGTGATCTCTATCAGTAATTCCGATGGAGATTTCTCCAGTAATTTCTCAGAGGCGGGGATCAATCAAACCTTGCATCAGCTTAATATGTCCGTCAGTGTGGATGTGACAATTCTGGTTCTGAATGAGACGGAGTCTTTCCATATTTCCAGTCAGGTGGTAGTTGCGGAGACTGTGATTGTGGGAACAGTGCCGGAGACATTCCTCACTGCGGGAGATTTTACAACACCCTAAGGAGACAACACTATGAATCCGAAAGAGAAGATAGAGCGGCTGACACGGCTGCTGGAGGAAGCCAATTATCAGTATTATGTATTGGATGACCCCAAAATGCCGGATTATGAATATGACCGGATGCTGCGGGAATTGGAGGAGCTGGAAGCGCGATATCCCCAGTATGCCAGTCCCATTTCTCCCACGAAGCGGGTAGGCGGAGAGGCGCTCAGCCAGTTTGAAAAGGTGGAGCACCCGGTTCCTCTGGAGAGCCTGCAGGATGTGTTTTCCAAAGAGGAATTGGGAGAATTTGAAGAAAAAGTCTCCGGGGCTGTGTCCGGGGCTGTGTATTCCGTGGAACCCAAAGTGGATGGACTGTCTGTGGCACTGGAATATGTGGACGGAAAATTTGTCCGTGGGGCGACCCGGGGAGATGGACGAGTAGGGGAGGATGTGACGGAAAATCTCAAAACCATCCGCTCTATTCCCATGACCTTGGAGGGCGCACCCCACAGACTGATCGTCCGTGGCGAGGTATTTATGGCGAAGAATACCTTTGAAAAGCTCAATGCCCAAAGAGAGCAGGCGGGGCAGCCCCTTTTTGCCAACCCCAGAAATGCCGCTGCCGGTTCTCTGCGCCAGCTTGACCCAAAGATTGCGGCACAAAGGCAGTTGGATATACTGATTTTCAACTTGCAGCTTGTGGAAGGTGTGGCTTTCTCAAGCCATACAGAAACCTTGGAATACCTGCGGGCTCTGCGCTTTCCGGTGATTCCCTTGGTACAGTGCCGTGGCTTTGAGGAGATATGGAAAACCGTTGTAAAGATCGATGCAGGGCGGTATGATCTTGCTTATGACATCGACGGCGCGGTTATTAAGCTGGATAGCTTGCGTGACAGAGCGATTTTGGGCAGTACCGCAAAATTCCCCCGGTGGGCAGCGGCTTACAAATATCCCCCGGAGATCAAATCCACTGTGGTAGAGGATATTGTGGTGCAGGTTGGTCGTACCGGTGTGCTGACTCCCAAAGCGGTTGTAAAGCCTGTACGATTGGCTGGAACCACTGTGACCAACGCCACCTTGCACAATCAGGACAACATCACTCAAAAGGACATTCGCATCGGGGATACGGTAAAGATCCGCAAGGCAGGGGAGATCATCCCTGAAATTCTGGAGGTGGAGCTGGATAAACGACCGGAAGGGACTGCGCCCTACAAGCTGCCGTCTCGCTGCCCGGTGTGCGGTGCTTTGGTAGAGCGGGATGCTGATGGGGCGTTCCTGCGCTGTACCGGGGCGGAGTGTCCCGCGCAGCTAACCCGGATCATTGCCCATTTTGTGTCCCGGGATGCCATGGATATTGAGGGCTTGGGCAGCTCTATTGTAGAAAGTCTGATCAACCTTGGAAAGATCAGTTCTCCCGCTGATATTTATTATCTCACATTGGAAGACTTGAAGGGGCTGTGGAAAAGTGGAGATACGGCTGCCAAAAAACTCCTTGCAGCCATTGCGGACAGCAAGGAGCGGGATTTAGGGCGGCTGATATACGCACTGGGCATCCGTCAGGTGGGCGCGAAAGCCGGGAAAGCGTTGGCTGCGGCATACGGAAGCATGGATGCGCTCATGTCCGCTTCCTTTGAGGATTTGACGGCACAGCCGGACATCGGCGGCATCACAGCGCGGAATATTCTGGACTGGTTCAGTCAAGAGCAGTCCCAGCGGCTTATCCGGCGCCTTCGGGAGGCAGGGGTAAACTTCGTCTCCACAGTAAAGCAGGAGGATAACCGCTTTGCGGGAAAGACCTTTGTCCTCACCGGCGCCCTGACCCGCTTTACCAGGGATGAAGCTACGGAGAAAATTGAGCTGTTTGGTGGTAAGGCTGCCGGGTCTGTATCAAAAAAGACCTCCTATGTGGTAGCCGGAGAGAATGCCGGATCCAAACTGAAAAAGGCAAACGAATTGGGTATCCCGGTGCTGACAGAAGAAGAATTTTTGGAAATGCTGCAATAATAGCAAGATGCCTGTCCACAGCTAGTGGGCAGGCATTTTAAGTGTAGACGGATCATCAGGCAGATTCTTTGCTGAGCTGCCGCAGATAGTAGATTTGCACAGGAATGGTAATGAGCAAGGTTATATAATCTGCCATAGGCTGCGCCATCTGGATGCCCAAAAGATCAATAAAATGGGGCAAAATCAAAACGGAAGGAATCAGGAATAAGCCTTGCCGGGCGATTCCAACCAGGGAAGCGGCAGCAACCTTTCCTGTTGTCTGCATCATCATATTGCTCATAACGATCCATGAGAAGGTGGGAAGGCTGAGACATTGCAGCCGCAGAGCTGTCGCTCCGATCCTCACAACCTCCGGGTCGCTCTTTTGGAACAGCTCAACAAACTTCGGTGCTAAAATAAACTCCGTTATGGCAATCGCGGTCAAACCGATGATACTGATCCTAAAGCAGAACCAGAAGCCTCTTTTAACACGATCATAAAGCTTTGCGCCGTAATTGTAGCCACAAACCGGCTGGAAGCCCTGACCAAAGCCGATCACTGCGGAGTTGCTGAACATGGTGATGCGGGAGACGATACCCATGGCGGCAATCGCGGCATCTCCATAGGGCTTTGCGGCGGTGTTCAGGCAGATGGTAGCAACACTGGCAATGCACTGACGAAGGAGAGAGGGCAGCCCTCCGTTTCCGATTGCGCCGTAGACGCGCCAGACGGGACGGATATTTTTAATGTTTATCTGAATGATACCGGCGTGGTTGCACTGATACAGGAGGATCACAAAGCTAACAGCCTGACTGATAATGGTCGCCCATGCAGCCCCTGCGATGCCCATATCGAAGCCAAAAATCAAAATGGGATCCAGAATGATATTCAGCAGCCCACCGCTGGTCAGACCGATCATACCGTAAAGGGCATTTCCCTGAAAGCGCAGGAGATTGTTTAATACGAACGCAGCCGCCATGTAGGGCGCGCCCAAAAGGATGATGCTGATATATTTGGAGGCGTAGGGGAGAATGGTTTCTGTGGAGCCAAGAAGCATGGTCAAGGGCTCTACAAATATTAACCCAAAGATCAGAATTATAAATCCGGCTCCGATGGCAGAGAAGAAAGCGGTTGCCGCTACCTGCTCGGAAAACTCCTTATCATGCTTTCCCAAGGCTCTGGAAACGGAGTTGCCGGCACCTTGCCCAAAGAAGAAGCCCACAGCCTGAATCACTGCCATGAGGGAAAAGGCAACACCAACAGCACCGGAAGCACTGGTGGAATCCAGCTTTCCGATAAAGAAGGTGTCAGCCATGTTGTAAATGGTGGTAATGAGCATACTGATGATGGTCGGTATAGCCAGCTTGCAGATCAGCCGCTCTACAGGGGTTTGGGTCATTTGCTGGTATTTTTCTTCCGCTGTTAATTGCTTCACAAAATCAAGTCCAATCTGTTTCTTTTTCTTATATTATAGCCTTGGTAAATTAAATTGTCCAGAGGTAATTTCAAATAGAACGATGCAATAAAATAAAAATGAAAATAAGTATTGACTTCAATAAAGTTAAATGGTATATTTAATTTAATGAAAGGTGGTGAACAAATGGGGCTTCAGGTGATCCCAGAATGGATAACGGATCTGGAAGACGAGGATGCGGCTTTTATCAAACGATTTATTTTGGCATCCGGGTCGTTGAAGGAGGTCGCGCAGCAATATGGAGTGACTTATCCAACTGTGCGCCTTCGTTTGGACAGATTGATCCAAAAAATACAGGTGAGCGAGACTTCCGAGCGTGAGCCTTATATCGCGCTCATCAAACGGCTGGCTATCAATGATAAGCTGGACTTTGATACAGCGAAGATCTTGATCAGCGAGTACAAAAAAATGCAAGGGAAAGGATAATCGTTATGGCGAGTGTCGTGGCTTTTGGAGGGATTCTTCTTTTATTGATTATTCCGTTTTTTATCGGACTGATTGTGTTGCAGGTTTTCCTGTGCAAGAGAGAAAACAAGGGGCTGGGGCTGATTTTGCCGATCATTTTTCTGGCACTGTCTCTGGTTTTTGTGTTAGGTAGTATATTTATGACTGGCGGTGTCAGTGTGGCGCATATTCCTCGTATGCTGGTAGTCTTCTTGCTTCTCAACATTCCTACCATTATTTTTGCGGTCGTTTATCTTGTCTGCAAGAACGATGGGGGAAAGGCGAAGCAGAAAAAGCAGCTTGACCGCATGAATATTCAGGACTTAGACTGATACATATAGCTTAACCCCGGCAGAATGGACTGGCTTCCAATCTGTCGGGGTTAGGTCTTGTTATTCCTTTTCTACGGCAGTATCGATGCTCTGCATGAACCACCTCGGCTGAATTGTACCATACAAAATCCGCTTTACAAGGATGAGGGAAGAAAATCCCCATTTATCCTGTTAGATCCAGATTTTTCGTTGCAATTGATTATGCGATGTGCTATAATAAAGCGGCAAAACAAGAAAAAAGAGAAAGGGGTCAGACAGAAACAGCTATGAAATTTTTTGTTGTGACATTGATGTGCAAGATCCTGAGCCTTGTGGGAAGTGTTTTAGGGCGGGGGACGGATACACCGGGCAAAATCGCTTTGAAGCTGTACCCCCATATTATGAAAAAGCTGCGTTTCACTGGTAAAATTATCGCTGTTACCGGGTCTAACGGAAAAACAACGACCTCCAACCTGATCGCCCATGTGCTGCGGAACAATGGCTATAACGTTGTAAACAATTCTCTGGGCTCCAACATGAGCAGCGGCGTTGCTTCCGCTCTGCTGGGCGCCTGCTCTATGCGGGGCTTGGTGAAAGCGGATTTCGTGGTGCTTGAGGTGGATGAGTGCTATGCCCGGTTCATTTTTGAGGATCTCAAGGTTGACTATTTTATGGTATTGAATCTGCTTCGGGATCAGGTGGTGCGAAACGGCAACCCAGATCTGGTCTTTGAGAAAATCGCTCAGGCGATCGCGAAGCAGAAGGATATGACCCTGATCCTCAACGCCAATGAACCCATTAGCCAGAATCTGGCGGTTGGAAACAAGGTCATCTACTTTGCCATGGAACGCACGGAACGCTCCACATCTTCTTGTGTCAGCGGCACCCACGATGCCAAGGTCTGTCCCAATTGCTTCCATGAGATGCGTTATGACTTCTACCACTACAATCATTTGGGCGTATTCCATTGCACCCATTGCGATTATGGCTCCCGTCAGCCGGATTATGTTGGAACCCAAGTGGATTTTGAGCAAAAACAACTTAAAATCAATGGCATTTCTGTTCCCGTTGGGGATAATACCACCTTCAATATGTTTAATACCGTTGCCGCTGCCGCCGCTTGCTGCACTGCCGGACTTTCTTTGGAGAAGTTCGCTCAGGGTACAAAGGGCTTTGGTGGTGCAAAGGGCAGACTGGATACCTTTTCCTTTGAAGGCCGCCCTGTGGTTGTGATGATGACCAAGCAGAACGCCGCTTCTCTGGATCAATCCTTGTCCTATGTTTTGGAGCAGCCGGGTCAAAAGTCGGTTGTACTCTTTGTAAACAATGTTTTGTATCTGGACTACAAGGACATTTCCTGGCTGTATGATGTTGCCTTTGAACGGCTGGCAGGGAAGGTGAGCCATGTTCTTTGCACCGGAAACCGGGCATTGGATACTGCCATTTGCATCAAATCCGCAGGTATTGACGAGGGAATCTTGCTGTATGAAAACGATTTGAGCAAGGTGAAGGAAGCTTTCCGCAAAACCACAGGAGATATCTACATTCTCGCTGCCTCTGCTTTTGGTCATGAAGGCAAGATCATAGAGGAGCTGAAAAAGTGAAAAAGATCAATATTTTGCATTTATATTCCCAGACCATGGATCTGTATGGAGATCATAAGAACTTGACTGTGCTGTGTCAAAGACTCCGTCAAAGCGGCTGTGAAGTTGAGGTTACCACTGCGCAGCAGTTTGAGCCTTTGGAGCTGTCCGGCTTTGATATGGTTTACATAGGTCACGGAAAAGCCGGAAATTTGGCCGCGGTCGCTCCCCATTTCGTGAGCCACAGGGAGCAGATTATCTCCGCGATTGAAGGTGGGCAGGTCTGGCTTGTCACCGGTAACGCCAGAGAACTGTTCGGCAGACAGTTTTCCACCGTTGATGGAAAGAGCTTGCCGGGCATCGGTTTGTTTGATTATGAAGGGGTAGAAACAAATCAGGTCTATGTCAGCGACATGATCGGGCATCCCTCCTATGATAAAGCAGAGACGGTCTACGGCTTCGCCAACAGAACGGCTTATCTGGAAGGGGAGAACCGGTACCCGCTGTTTGATGTCATTACCGGTTTTGGGGATGGAAAGAATCCCGACGGAAAAGAGGGGACTCATTATAAAAACTTCTTTGGCACATGGTCCATGGGCCCTGTTCTGGTTCGGAATCCCTCCTTTATGAAAGCGGTTTTGAAGCTGCTTTTGAAGGAAGATTACAGGGAACTTGACTATTCTCTGGAGCAAAAGGCTTTGGAGCTGGTTCTCAGTGAATTTCAGAAGAAAGATTGAATTTTAAGGAGTATACGATATGAGTAATGGTAACAATCAGCTTCAACGGCGGCTGAGTCCCGTACAGGTCTGGTCGTTGGCTCTGGGCAGCATCATCGGCTGGGGCGCATTCGTGATGCCGGGAACGACCTTCCTCCCCAAAGCAGGTCCTCTGGGAACTGCCATCGCCATGGGCATCGCGGCGCTGATCATGATTTCTATTGCCTTTAACTATAGCTACATGATCAACCACTATCCCGTTGCCGGCGGGGAATTTGTCTATGCGCAGGAGGCTTTCGGAAAAATCGCGGCCTTTATTTGTGCATGGTTTTTAGGGTTGGCGTATCTGGCGATCGTTCCCCTGAATGCCACCGCGCTGGCTCTCATCGGGCGCAATCTTCTGCCCGGGCTTTTCCAGTGGGGGTATTTGTACAGCATGGAGGGCTACAGCATTTATTTGGGAGAGATCCTGCTGGCTGTGGCTGCTCTGGTGGGCTTTGCGATTTTGAGCATCCGTGGGATCAGTGCCACGGGGCGTTTCCAGGCGGTTCTGGCATTCTCTCTGGTAGGCTCTGTCGCCCTTCTGGGAGTTGCGGCACTGTTTAGCAGCAAGGCAACCTTGGAAAATATGCTCCCCGCTTTTAAGACCATGGAAAATGGAACGATTTCCTTTGGCGGCATCGTTGCGGTCATTGCGGTAGCACCCTGGGCATTTGTGGGCTTTGATTCCATACCCCAGGCATCGGAAGAATTTAATTTCTCTCCCAAAAAGAGCAAGGTCATCATGGTTTTCTCCATTTTGTTTGGCGGACTTTTGTATGTGACACTGAACTCTATTACGGCTGCTGTTGTGCCGGATGGCTATGAGAATTGGCTTCAATATATAAACGATTTAGGCAACTTGAATGGTATTGCGGCTATGCCCACCTTCCATGCGGCAAAGGCTTTGCTGGGAACGCCGGGATTGGTGCTTTTGGCTGTTGCTCTTTTGTGCGCTGTCCTCAGTGGTATCATCGGATTTTATACCGCTACCAGCCGCCTTTTGTATTCCGTGGCAAATGCTGGCGTGCTGCCCCAAGCCTTTGGTAAGCTCCATCCCAAGTACAATACCCCCCATGTTGCCATTCTTTTCACCATGGGCATTTCCTTGATCGCGCCATGGTTTGGCAGAGAGGTTCTTGGCTGGGTGGTGGATATGTCCTCCATTGGCGCGGCGATCGGTTATGGATTTACCTCCGCGGCTGCCTTTGTTACCATCCGCAAGCGCAAAGATGCCGGTCTGGGCATGAAGATCAACGGCATTCTGGGAACGGTACTGTCCCTTGCCTTTGTGGTAATGCTTCTCAGTCCTGCCTCTGCGGGCTTTGGTGGATTGAGTACCCCTGCCCGGATTGCCTTGGGCATCTGGATTGTTTTGGGACTGGTTTTGTATATCTGTTCCAACAGAAAGTCCAAAGTGACGGCATAAATATTAAAAACGGAGGAAGTGGTAAATCGCTTCTTCCGTTTTATAAATCGGGGAGGTTTCTTAATGACAGAAATACAGAAATGTCTGTTTGCCATGAAGGATGATGGTTACAAAGAATTTCAGTGTAAATTGATGCCTACGGTTCAGCGGGAAAGGGTGATCGGTGTGCGTACTCCCGCTTTGCGGCAGTATGCGAAGGAATTGGCAGGCAGCGAAATGGCACTGACCTTTTTGAAGGAGCTTCCCCATCCGTACTATGAGGAAGATAACCTTCATGGTTTCTTTATTGAAAAGATAGGGGATTTCCATGCTTGTGTTTCCGCATTGGAGTGTTTTTTGCCCTATGTGGACAATTGGGCGACCTGTGATTCCGTGAATCCGCCGGTTTTCAAAAAGCACCATAATGAGCTTTTGAAAAAATGCAGGCAATGGCTGCGGTCAGAGCATACCTATGTGGCTCGCTTTGGGATCAAATGTCTGATGAACTACTTTTTGGATGAGCATTTCCGGCCCGAATATCTGGAACTGGTTGCGAGTGTTCGATCGGAGGAGTATTACATCAAAATGATGGTCGCCTGGTATTTTGCCACAGCCCTGGCAAAACAGTATGATTTTTCGGTTATCTATCTTGCGGAGCAACGCCTGCCAAAATGGGTTCACAACAAGACCATCCAAAAGGCGGTGGAAAGCTACCGTATTTCACCGGACAAAAAGGCTTATTTGAAAACTCTCCGCTTATAAGGAAACACCGGCACTGAGAGTAATCCCGGTGGCGGTGCATTGCGTATATATGGCGGCAGAGATTATGAAAAGCTGATTTAAGACATTTTGTTGGTTTACTTTCCACAAATATACTTTCCGCCAGTTAATATGTGTTTGCGTCAGCTTAGGCTGATTAAATTTGAATATAGGAGTGATGTAGCATTAAAAGACCCAAGTATTTCGAAACTCGCTATGTTGACGGTTATTGTGACTTCCTAAACGAGGAGCACACCATTGAAGTAACAGGTCCGAAGATTCATACTTTAGGTATGCCTGCAGCCGAATTTGTGCCCACAGGATACAAGTGTGATTATATGACTGAATGTCCGCATAGTGATGATTGTCCCATTTTTAGAAATGCACACATGAATGGATAATTCAAACATCAAAAAAGACCACCGGAAAAGGCTCCGATGGTCTTAATTTCATTTTGTAAGCTGCTGATACATCTTCATCAGCTCCGCTACAC
>JAZNYB010000011.1:0-3657 GCA_045594185.1 Faecousia sp.
GATCACCCGTTCATAGCCTGCCAGAGCGTTCAGGAGACTGGATTTTCCCACATTGGGGCGACCCACGATCGCCGCGGCAACGCCCTGCTTCAAAATGCGTCCCTGATTGTAGGTACATAGCAGGGCATACAATGTTTTGGCATCCTGTCGCAGCATTCCTTCGTAATTGGAAAGACCAAAATCCTCAATATCCTCGTCGGGATAGTCCAAAACGGCGTGGAAGTGGCTGCAAATATCTCTTAAATCGTTATAAACAGGGGTCAGCTTCTTTTGAAGCACGCCGCCCACCTGCCCGGCGGCATTGGCGGCAGCTTCCGCAGTCTCCGCTTCAATGAGATCGATTACCGCTTCTGCCTGCGTTAAGTCCAACTGTCCATTGAGAAATGCCCGCTTGGTAAACTCTCCCCTTCGGGCAGGTCTTGCCCCGGCGGTGTAGAGAGCCTGAAGACCTGCGGCTAAGACGGCGGGGGAGCCGTGGCAGTGCAGCTCCACGGTATCTTCCCCGGTGTAGCTGTGAGGCCCTCGGGTGTAAATGGCGGCGCACTGGTCGATGACCCGACCTTGCGTGTCCAGAAGATTTCCAAGGATCAGCTTGCGGTTGGGGGCTTCTGTGAGAGGCTTGCCGCTGATGGGAAGAAAGACCTTTCCGGCGACCTCTCCGCAGCCTGCCCCGGAAAGGCGGATGATTCCAATGGCACTGATTTGATTGCCGGTGGATACGGCTGCGATAATATGAGACATGGCTTTTTCCTCCATGATGATGTTTCAGATGGAATTGACTCCGTGTTCATACTATAACACGCAAAACAGAAAAATGCAATCATGGGAAGAACCTTTGAAATTAGCGGTGGTGAATTGAAAAAATCAAAGTTAGGAAATAATTTTTAAGTTACATCTTTGTTTTGTGGTGAGAACCAGAAAATTTCCCCAAAATATCTAACTTTTTGTGGAAAAAGCAAAAAAAGCATGGTATAGTAAAGATAACTGTGATCTATATTGACAATGCGTATCACAAGGAGGACAAACCTATGAAAAAGAACCTGTTGAGCCTGATTTTGATAGCGGCAATGCTGCTGGCTATTATGCTCCCGACTGCCACGGCAGCCCAAAGCCCGGAAACGGCAGACCCAGCGGCATTACCCACAGAGGAGCCGACTGCGGAGATCCAAAATACCTACAGTGTCAAAAGCCGCAAGAATTATACCATCACCACAGGGGTGTCGGAGTCCCATTTGACATACAACGATGCCAGTGGAGCAAATCCCCTTGCCGGTTTTATCACCACCATATCACCCAGTGCCAAGGTGACACTGAAAGCCTCCTACCCCGGTTATTATACTGCTGGCAGCACCCCGGAAAGCCGGAAAGAAGCGATACCCAGTATGCCCCTTGCCGTTCAAAAGACCACCGACCAAGCTGCTGCCTATGAAGCCGCAACAGGGGAAACAGTTCTGTTTGCCATGAACGGCAGTTTCTTTGATTCGCTCATGGTGGCAAGAGGTGATCTGGTCATGGAGGGCAATGTGGTTCAGCCTGGCTTTGCCACGGTGAAAGAGCCTTATTTCGCCGTTTTGAAGGACGGAACCTATGCCATTCGCAATTACGGCGAGTCCTATGACGATGTAGCCGAAGCCATCGGTGCCCGGCACTGGCTGGTACAGAACGGAGAGAATGTTGTCACATATGAAGATAATTCCACCACGAACCTGGTTTATGGCACCCATCCCCGCACAGCGATCGGTCTGAAAGCAGACGGTTCTGTAGTATGCATTGTCATTGATGGGCGCAGAGCCGGATATTCTGTAGGCGTAACCCTGCCGGAGCTGGCGGATATTATGATTCAGGAGGGCTGTGTTACGGCGGTCAATTTGGACGGCGGCGGCTCATCTACCTTTGCCTCATCCAGAAGCGGAAGTCTCACAATTTATAACAAGCCCACAGACTCCACCGGAGAGCGCAATGTTACCTCCGCCCTGCTTTTAGTGTCTACAGCGGACGAATGCGACCATGTTTATACCAGCCTGAATTATTCCATCAACAACGACGGCACCCATGACCTGATTTGCGATACCTGCTCCGAGGGGGTCAACAGCGAGCATCGCTATACCAATGGTGTTTGTGTTTGTGGAGATACGGACACACAGCCCGATTGCCTGTTCTTTGGTTTTGGTAATAACGATGCGGACAGAGAGCGGTATATCAGCGCTGCCTATGGCTATTACAATTTCGATTCGCCCACTTGTGAGGTTTGGCGCAGAGGCTTATGGGCGACCAAAGCGACCTCCTCAACGGAAAATGGTCTGGGCAATGATTTCGTGGTGGACAATACCGCGGGAACGCTGTCGGTCAAGGTGGCGGATGGACAGCCCTACGGAGATGCTTACAATTATGGTCCCTGGGTCACTACTACCACGGCTTACCGGCTGTACCCCTCACCCAGCAATGCCAGCTCACTGCCTCTCACCTATAACCCCGAAAACGCGGAGATCGTACAGATCCGCTTTAAGGTCACCGGCTGTGAAGCAACCTCTGCCACAGATCCCCGGGTGGTGGTAGTTTATGACCACACCACAAACGGAACCACCAAGCGGGGCGACTATACCATGATAGGAACCTATACCCTCACCGATGGGGTGTATCAAACCATTACCATCCCGGTATCCTCCACCTTTCAGAACGCCGATGAGATCAAGACCTTCGGCTTCCGTTTCTGGGACATTCAAAGCACAAACAGCGGCACCGTGACCATTGACTACATTTATGTAGGCCCTGCGGCGGGAGATTCCCTGCTCTTTGACTTCAACGACGATGCCGCGTCCAGAGATCGCTACGCAAGTCTGGAATACGGCTTCTATAACTACGACCGGGCGGCAGAGGGCTTCTGGACAACTGCTTATAACGGAACAAACAAAGCCTTTTCCATCAACAACACCAAAGGCACTTTGGATTTGACTGTTACGGAAGGCTACAGCGGCAGCACCTCCAACATGATCTACGGACCATGGCTGAAAACCACAAATACATACAATAAATTCACCGGTTCTGCCACCTATGACTACTATCCCCTCAGCTATGTGCCTGAGAATGCGGAATATGTGAAGCTCCGCTTTAAGCTGACGGATTGCGAGATCCCCACAGGCACAACGCCGAGGGTGGTTTTGGAGTATTACTATACAAAAGACGGTGCATATGCCTATGCCAACGACATCCGGGCAGAGTATACCTTTACAGATGGCGTATATCAGACCTTGACCATTCCGGTAACAGATAAATTCAAAGGCGTAGATATGATCCACAATTTGGGTCTGCGCTTCCAGAATATCAAGAGCAGCACCGGAGGCAAGATCACCATTGATTATCTCTATATCGGACAGGCTTCTGACGATACCTTGTTCTTTGATTTTGATAACGATGCCTTGGATCAGGCTCGCTACGATGATCTGATTTACGCAGAGCGGAACTTTGACCGGGAAACAAACAGTCATTGGACTGCCATGAATAACGGCGGCAACAGCAATTTCGCTGTAGACAACGCTTCCGGCACGCTTTCTGTCAAGGTTTCCGATAATATCAGCGGCGCTACGGGAACGAACTCCATGTATGGTCCCAATATTTTCACCGCTCCAAACAGCGGACAGTTTTATGTTCCTGCCAATG
>JAZNYB010000012.1:0-3779 GCA_045594185.1 Faecousia sp.
ACAAAAAGTGCAGAAGCGTTCCACCAAAAGTAACCACCGCAAAACCCGCCGCCTGCCAAAGCATTGACCGTTGTTTCATAGTCCCACCTCGATGCGTTGATACAAGCAGTATATGCGGAAAAAGAAAAGACTTTCCATCAGTGTGGGGGTGTGATAGAATAAAGATGATAATATTTGCAGTTGCGCAAACGGAAGATCGACATGGCTGACGAGATTTTTTATCAACGCGGGCGGCTGCATTGGATTCGGCACACGGTCTGAAATCGAGTATGCCCAGACATCCGGCAAACCTGTGCGTTATTTGGATAAGCTATGATACAAAAAAGCTGTAAAAGCCCTTGACTCTCCTCTAAGGGGACTATATCAAGGAACGCCTGAAGTCCTGGGGTTTATATGCGGTAAAGGTGAATTTTATCCTCTCGTCAGGAGGAAATACAGAAACACCAGCCCTCCCAAAACAATGCGGTACACCCCGAAGGCGGCGAAGGAGTGCTTCTTCACATATGCCATAAGGCTTCGGATGGCAGCAACAGACACAAGGAAGGACACCACACAGCCCACGATCAAAACGGTGACCTCGTGGGAAGATATGGCGATGCCGGAGAGGATGTACTTTACCACCTTCAAGCCACTGGCTCCCAGCATAGTGGGGATAGCAAGGAAGAAGGAAAACTCTGCCGCCGCGCTCCGGCTTAAACCAAAGAGCATAGCACCCAGAATGGTCGCCCCGGAGCGGGATGTGCCGGGGATCATGGCAAGGCACTGGAACAGACCAATGAAAACGGCGGTGCGGTAGGAGATGTTTTCCGTTCTGCGGATGGCAGGCTTCTTTTCCCCCCGCTCCAGAAACAAAAAGACGATACCGTAGAGGATCAGAGTAATGCCAACCGTGATGTAATTATAAAGGTGTTCATCCAGCCAGTCGTCCAGCAACAGCCCCAGCACCGCCGAGGGAAGGACGGCAACTACCACATGACCCCACAGATCCCAGGTGTACCGCTTTTGGGTCACGGACTTTTTGGACGAGAATGGGTTGAGCTTCCGGAAATATAGAACCAGCACGGCGGCGATGGCGCCAAGCTGGATCACTACCTGAAACATTTCCCAAAATTCATTTGTAACCTTCAGGGGCAGCAGCTCTTTCAGCAGGATCAGATGTCCTGTGGAGCTGACAGGCAGCCATTCTGTGATACCCTCCACAATGCCGTAGAGGATGGTTTTCAAAATCTCGATCATGGATATCCTCCTTTAGAAAACAGGTGCGGTTCAACCGTCCGTCTCGTCAAATTCGATGACGGTATAGTAATGCTCATCCAATGCCTTTACCGTTTGGTCAATGGCGGCTTTCAATGCTTCCTTTTGGTCACGCATCCGGAAGGGAAGCTCTACATCAAACATCAGCTTCGTATGCAGGCTGCCGGGAACCATGCGCAGATCGTGGATGGTAATGGCAGGGTCAAGGGTTTGAACGCAGTGGGTAATGGCGCAGCGCACCCGGTCAAGTATAGGGTCGCCAACAACAATGGGGTCATAGTGGATGGACATATGAACGCCCAGCCGCTCCAGACAGCTTCTCTCCATGGAGTCGATAATATCGTGGCAGACCATGGGAGCTTCCCGGACATCCATCTCAATATGGCAGGTGGCAAAGCGGCGACCGGGGCCGTAATCATGCACCAAAAGATCATGGCAGCCCAGCACCTTTTCGTGGCAAAGAAGTTCCTTTTCCAGTTTCTCCCGCAGCTCCTGATCCGGTCCATTGCCCAGAAGCAGGCTCAAAGTACCCTTTGCCACACCGATGCCCGACCAAAGGATCAGCAGTGCCATTGCCACACCCACAAGCCCATCCAGATTGATGTCCGTCAGAGCTTGGATAATGGCGGCGGCAAGAACGGCAGCGGTGGAAACGGCATCGTTCCGGCAGTCTGTACCGGTGGCAAGGAGGGCAGCGGAATCAATGGTCTTGCCCAGTTTTTTGTTGAATCGGGACAGCCACAGCTTCATCAGAACAGAACAGCCCAGAATCACAGCAAAAGGCACGGACAGCTCCACAGCGGTGGGGTTCAACAGCTTCTCCACCGCGCTTTTTAAGGTTTCAAATCCCATAAACAGAATCAGCATGGCAACGATGAAGCCAGCCAGATATTCCGCCCGGGCATGACCATAGGGATGCTCCTTGTCCGCAGGCTTGCCTGCCATGCGAAATCCCACTAAAGTCACCACAGAACCGGAGGCGTCTGCCAGATTGTTGACCGCGTCCGCGATGACAGCGACAGAGCCGGAAACCGTACCTATTACAAATTTGGCCGCGCACAGAAGAAGATTACACACGATCCCCACAATCCCGCTGAGCCGCCCGAAGGCAGAACGGGTATCAGCATCCATGCAGTCCTTATGATTGGGAACAAACAGGAAAAGCAATAGTTTTGTCACGAAAACGATACCTCCAGGCAAAAAAACATAGTATTTACCGAGGATTCTCTTGACCGTAGAGTTTGTTTTGGTAAATTCTACTGGAAAAACAAAAGTGTAGACCAAGGATTTTCAAAAGATGTCTGTACATTTTCCTGCTTTGATACTATAATGAATATGCGTTTTATCCCTTGGATTTTCTGCCATTATAAACCACAAGGGAAGGAATGTCCAGAAAAACTTTATTCCCGCTTTTTGGGATGAACAAGGATATATTTGGAGGTACAGGACTATGGCATTGGCTTTTGAAATTTTGACGGATTCTTCCAGCGACCTGACTTACGCCTTGGGGCAGGAATTGCAGGTACATTCCGTTCCCCTTTCCGTGAATATGAACGGAGAGGATATTGTAAACTATCTGGACGGTGATCCGGCTTCTTCTCTGGATATGAAGGGCTTTTATGATGCCCTGCGGGGAAAGGCAGCCACCAGCACCACCGCCGCCAATCCCGCAAAGTGGATCGACGCCATGGAGCCCATTCTGGCAGCGGGAAAGGATCTTCTGGTTCTTGCCTTTTCTTCCGGGCTTAGCGGCACCTATGCTTCCTGCGTTCAGGCAGCAGTGGAAATGCGGGAGAAGTATCCCCAAAGAAAGCTCCTTGTGGCAGATACGCTGTGCGCCTCTCTGGGTCAGGGGCTTCTGGTGTACCATGCCGTTCAAAAGCGGCAGGCGGGTCAGGCCATTGAAGAAGTGTGCGATTGGGTAGAGAAGAATAAGCTGAATCTGTGCCACTGGTTCACTGTGGATGATCTCATGTTCCTGAAGCGGGGCGGTCGTGTTTCCGCTGCCACGGCTGTAGCAGGAACTTTGCTTCAGATCAAGCCCATTATGCACGTGGACAACGAGGGGCATTTGACCAAGGTGTCCACCGCCCGGGGCAGAAAGGCATCCATTGAAGCACTGGCCCGGAAGATGGAAGAAAGTGCCATCGACCCCGCCAAACAGGTGGTTTACATCAGCCACGGCGATTGTCTGGAGGATGCCAAATATCTGGAAAAGATCATCCGGGAGCGAATGAACCCGGTGGATGTGGTCATTGGTTATGTGGGCCCTGTGATCGGCTCTCATTCCGGCCCCGGCACTCTGGCTCTGTTCTATTTAGGAACGGAGCGGTAAGCTGCGCACGCCCCCCTTCACTCCAAAGAAGGGGGGATTTTTATGCCAGATCATATGCCTGAAATCTGTAAGTTTTGGTTTATCGGTGCGTTGTGCTCTGTAGGGGCCGTATATATCCGGGTCGTTAGGCACCGTAAATTTGTACGGATTCGCCCCAAATGGTGCTGTTTTACAAAGTTTGCCGCCGGGC
>JAZNYB010000013.1:0-4022 GCA_045594185.1 Faecousia sp.
GTAGTCTGCCGTGATCGGTGGAACATGGGTAATGATAACAGCCGCCCAGTCATCGTCTGCCATATCCAAAGCCACATCTTTCAGCCAATCAAGCTGGGCTTGACCGTAACAAGATGTATCGAAACGGTTGGGAACGGCGAGGCCATTTTCGTCCACGCTATATTCCCCGTGCCAGTTGGAGTTCAGCATGATAAATCTTGTTTTCTGGGCGGGGTTGTCCACATAGTAATAGCTGCCATCATTGGAGAACACTCTGCGGAAATCCTTTGCTTGCCCACGGAAATACTTGTTCCACATTTCTTCGGGCGGGAGCTGTCTGCGGTAATAATCCGTCTCACCGTCAACAGTGTCTGTACCATAACAGCCGTCATGGTTGCCGGTGATTGCAAGGAGCCTTTCAGTCCCCCATAACGGTGCGAGATGAACAGGCATCTGCTCCATATTGGTTTCCAGTATTTCTTTGGTTGCGGCGGAGCCCTGGGAATAAATGTCGCCACTCAACACAGCAAATGGGATGTCGCAAGCATCCATAACATACGCCATGACCTTGCCGATGTCATTTGTTCTGCCGCCGTTATTGTCGGGAATATGGGGATCGGATACCCAAACAAAGGATACAGCATCCTTGCCCCCTGCTGTCTGAAAAGCATTTACGGTCTTTATTTTTGTCGCAAGATGCTCTACCCAATACTCAGGAACGGTGTTTGCGCCATTGGGCGAACCGCTCGCCTCCATATCCGCAATCCGCATTTCATGGTTAGCGGCTTCCGTTTCAAGGGAGATGATTCTGGCTTCATAGTCGGCCGGTGCATAGGAAACACCGGTATTGATCCATTGGTAGCCCCCCTCATTTACCGTGTAGGTAATGGGCTCATTGACTGTGACCACCACATCCGCCACATCGCTGGTGGGATTTAAGCCAAGCAGCATGGAGGCAATATTGGCAGCCCAGCTTTCATACTCTCCAACAGCATCCTGCTTCTGTCCGATGGGACCCCACACCAGGACACCCTCGTCATAGTCGGCAGTATTTATGGTTCCGTAGATCCATCCGTTATAAGAGCTGAAATCGGTGATTTTACCCCCGGAGGCATTGAGGAATCTGCTGTTAACGCCACTTGCGGAACTGCCCAGAGAGGCTCCTTTTACATGGATATAGTCCCCCTGCTTAACAGGAAAGGGATTTGTGATGTGGGTTCCTTCTGCATCCACGAAATTACCGCTGGAATTGATTCTTGTATCGACCTTCCAATCGCTGCTGCCAGGGTCTGCGAAGTTCTGACTAAATGTGGGTGTCGTACCGCTTCCTTCCTTCCAGCCATACGCATAGATATAGCCGTTATACACATAGACCTTGCTTGGGTCTGTCATTTCCGCCTCAGCGGTCACAAAGACCGGCTGGGAGGCATGGAGGGAAGCAATAAACTGTTCCTCTGTGCCGGTGTTTCCCATGTCAAGCCAGGACTGATATGTGGACTTACCTTCCACACCCGGAGCTCCAGTTTCTCCCTCCTCACCGGGATCACCTTTCTCGCCTTTCAAGGATTCCAGCCATTCCGTCTCACTCCCCTCAAAGCCCTGCTCCTGGGCGATTGCATATGCAGATTTTCCATCCGCTCCGGCTGTTCCTTTCATTTCACTGGCAAGCTGATAGGCATCCTCCGCTCTTTGCGCCGCATCGTCTGCTGTTTGCTGGGCATCCTCCGCTCTCTGTCCCGCAGCTTCTGCGGTGCTCTGGGCCGTCTGGACCTTTTCCTGTGCGGTTTGAGCAATGGAGTATGCATCGTCCGCAACTATACATGCCTCATTTGCAGTCTGCTGCACGCCGGAAATAGCTTCCCCTGTAGCCTTTGCATCAGCAGCTTTTCCGGATTTTGACAATGTAGCATCCACTTGAACTGCCACAAGACCCACATCGATATCCTGCCCGTCGGTCATTTTCAGAAACAAATGTCCCTCATCGTCCACTCTGGCAGACAGAACCCCCCTTCCTATATAGCCGCTGACCTTGGCTTCCAAGGTTTTTTCCAATTCAATTCTCACATTTCTTCCTTCCTTCCTTGATAGAAATTTCGCGGTTTACGATTCCTGTTACGGTTTTCCGTGCTTCCAGTTTACATGGTGTATTGAGGTGTTTTCTAACCTGATGCCAACCCTTGATGAGATGGGCTAAAACTAAATAACAGCAGAAGAATAAATCGCACAAGGCTAGTAGCTCCGTGAATATACATTAAGCCTTTGAGCGATATAAAGTGAAGCTGCAGACCGTTGGTTACCAAGATGACATTGCAGCTAACCGAAAGCAGCTCCAGAAAATCGAGCAGGAGATCAAAAAACTGGAAAGCCAGCTTATGAGTGCCTATAACCTCGTCGAACAGGGCATTTACACCAAGGATGTTTTTATTTCCCGTCGTTCAACCATCCAGACATCTATCCAGGACTGGGAAGGAAAGCGAACAACCGTGGAAGAAGTCCTCCACCGTTTGGAGATCGCTCAGAGCGCACAAGACTCATTGATCCCTCAAGCAGAGATTCTTTTGGAAAGCTACGATTTTATGAGCAACCAGGAACGCAACAATCTGCTGAAGGAGATTGTTCAGAAAATTGAATACAGAAAAACAAGGCAAGGCGGCATTGAAATTGACCTTTATCCGCACTTGCCTAAAATGTAAATTAGTGTTGGTATCATCAAGTCACACACACATGAGTCACCGCGCCCACCAGTTTTCCGCCCTGTATAATCGGTGAGCCGCTCACTTCTGTGTCAAGTAGGGGACAAAAAAAATGCAGAAAAATTGCGAATATATACCTAAAATAAACAAAAAAGGAGGTTTTTATATGGCTCAACCAGAATCCCTAAGTTGACATAGATGAAATGTTGAAAAAACCGTATTTTAAGACTTCTCGCGTTTTCGACAAATTCTGATATTTGCCGGACCGTCGGTTTTTCTTTCTACATAGCGAAAGTCTCCGGTTGTACGGAGACTTTTTGTAAACTTAAGCATAATCCAGTTTGCGCCAGTCAGGATTTTCTATATGAACCACAGCATTTTTCCAATAGCGGAGGAAGCCATCATTGCTGGACCATATTCTCCAGTGCTCCTTGCTCAACGGAAGATAATACCATATACTATCGTCGTAGTCTCCTTCTTTAATTCGTTCTTGTAACCTGTTTTCGGTTTCCTCATCCCAATCCCAATACTCGTCGTCCAATGGGAGGATATGTTCTTGGACACCAACATCGGTCCATTGGAATCTTGAAACATAACAGTGGTTCTCCTCGCAGGCATACCATACAAGTTCTGATTTACAAAGCTCTAATGACTTCACAATGGCTTTGATGGGATATTCCCACCGGGTGCAGAACTTGATTTCCACAGTTCCGTCATTTTGATCCCGCCAGACAAATCCCATATCGTAGGAAATATGTGGTCCGTGTTGCTGATAGTAGTCGTTAAGAGTTTTGCAAGCAAAAAGTTTGTTGAACGAAATATACGGCTCAGCAATAGGATGCTTGTCGCCAAAAGGATTATTGTCAATGAAGTATGATTCCAAAACAGACTTTGCGCAAATAACACGATGCCATACATAGTTTGCCATAGTAATGACCGCCTTTTCTTTTATCATAGCACAAGGCTGTGAAATTGGCAACAAAATGCGGGTAGTTGAATCTTTACAGATCGTGTGATAAGATAATCGTGGTGATCAATATGGAAATACCGCAGAGAAAACTGAACAGATTAAGCGAATATGATTACGGACAAGAGGGTGC
The DNA here is from genome assembly GCA_045594185.1 of Faecousia sp. GTDB lineage: Bacteria > Bacillota > Clostridia > Oscillospirales > Oscillospiraceae > Faecousia. The sequence goes on from JAZNYB010000013.1 coordinate 3,773, forward strand.
GTATTTCGTAACCCTTTGTACGCAAAACCGTGCCCGGTTATTTCAAATGGAATTACCCGTAGGGAACGGCCTATGTGCCGTTCCGGAAGGTGCGGATGATAGAATCGGCACGACACACAGGTCGTGCCCTACGGCAGGAAATGCAATTATTCACAAATGGGTGCAGGAAACGGAAAACAAGTTCCCGAACATTGCCATCGATAAATACGTGATTATGCCCGATCATTTACATTTGATCGTAACCATAAAG
>JAZNYB010000014.1:0-5186 GCA_045594185.1 Faecousia sp.
CTGAGCTGGGTGTTCGGGGCTGAAAATGACTTCCACAAGCTCCTGTGCGGCGTGAATCTTCTGGCTGTGGGCTCCAATGGGGAACGGGTCATTACCAACCTCTTTGCCGCTCTCACCCCCATTATCACGGAGGGAGCAGAGAACTGTGCCAAGCTCCAGGCAGATAAAGCCGTAGCCCAGGCACACTTAAACCGGGCCCAGCGCAGAGCCGCAAGCCGGAAGAAGGGGAAGAAATGAGCCTGTGGAGCCTGCCTGAGACTGCCCTGATCGGTGGACAGCAGTATGAACTGCACACGGACTTTCGGGACATTCTGGAAATTATGGGCTATTTGGAGGACGAGGAGAATCCGGAATACCTCCGATGGCGCATTGCCATTGCTCTTTTCTTTGAGGGAGAAATTCCACAGGAGCATCAGCAGGAAGCCATGGCGTATTTGGCAGACTTTATCACCGGCGGCAAGCAAGAGGAAAAGCCCGCCCCAAAGCTTCTGGACTGGGAGCAGGATGCACAGGCAATTGTAGCGGATGTGAACCGGGTAGCCGGCATGGAGGTTCGGGCTTTGGAGCATCTTCACTGGTGGACATTTCTCTCTTTTTTCAACGCCATTGGGGAAGGGCAGCTAAGCACACTGGTATCCATCCGGGACAAGCTGCGCCGGGGAAAGAAGCTGGAAAAATGGGAGCAGGACTACTACCGGGAGAACAAACACCGGGTGGAGCTGAAAAAGAAATACTCCGCCGAAGACCTGGCAGAGCAGGAGCGGCTTAAAAAGCTGTTGGGGGAATAGCTTGTGGCAAAGTATGACGGCAAGGTAATTATCAACACCGAATTAAACAACAGCGGGATTTCAAAAGGAGTCAATGCAATAAAGGGCTCCTTGGGCGGCTTAAAAAATGTTCTGGGGAAGCTGGGGGGTGTGGTTGGCGCCGCGTTCTCTGTAGCCGCTATCACAAGATTCGCATCGGAATGTATTGAACTGGGTAGTAATTTGGAAGAAGTCCAGAATGTAGTGGATGTGTCCTTTGGGGCCATGTCCTCTATGATGGAGGAATTTGCCGACACCGCCATTACCCGGTTTGGTATGTCGGAGCTGGCGGCGAAGAAAACCGGCAGTACATACATGGCCATGGCGAAGGGGCTTGGGGTAGCGGAATCCGCTGCGGCTGATATGTCCCTTGCTCTGACCGGGCTGTCCGGGGATGTGGCTTCCTTCTACAATTTGGATCAGGATGTCGCTGCCAAGAAACTGCAGGGCGTGTTCACCGGAGAAACGGAAGCACTGAAGGAACTGGGCGTGGTTATGACCCAGACCAACCTGAAGCAATTCGCTCTCACCCACGGCATGAATGCCAATATAGAAGCTATGAGTCAGGCGGAGCTGGTGGCATTGCGGTATGCCTTTGTAACCGATGCTTTGTCTTTGGCTTCCGGAGATTTCGTTCGTACGCAGGATAGCTGGGCAAACCAGACCCGCATCCTGTCTATGCAATGGCAGCAGTTTATGGGCATCATCGGTCAGACCCTTACAACGGTTCTGGTGCCGGTGATCAAGGCACTAAATACCCTTGTGAGTGCCTTGATCAATGCTGCCGAGGCTGTGAAAAGTGTCGTTATCGGTCTGTTTGGAGGAAGCACCGGGGCAGTGACCGAGCAAAACGCGGCTGTGGCTGAATCTGCCCTTGCGGGAGCTGCCGCCGAAAATGAGCTGGCAAACGCCACGAAAGCCGCCGGAAAAGAAGCAAAAAAGGCTCTGGCAGGGTTTGATGAGCTGAATGTGCTGCAGTCCAAGACCGGGAGCGGCTCCGATTCCGGCTCCGGAGGATCAGCTTCTACAGGTGGTGTCTCCACGGGGGGTGGCTCTGCCGACCTCGGGACTGGGGATTCCGTATCCCCCAAACTGCAGGCAATTGCGGAGAAAATCAGAGCCTTTATAGAACCGCTGAACCACATTGACCTGTCTCCTGTCATAGCCTCCTTCCGCAATTTGGGACAGTCCTTGCTGGAGCTGGGTGCCATCGTCACAGACAATCTGGAATGGGTCTGGTTCAACATTCTTGTACCTTTGGGGCAATGGTATATCGAGGAAGCGGCTCCGGCTGCGGTCAACACCTTGGCAGAAGCCTTCCGCTTTCTGGGGACGGTTCTTGATCCTGTCTATAAGGGGCTGCAAAAGCTGTTTGGGTATCTGCAGCCTGTCTTTTCCTTCATTGGCGGCTATGTTTTACTGATTCTGCAAAAATGGCGGGAGCTGTTTCAAAAGCTGGCAAAGGTCTTTGAGGAAAAAGGCCCCAAGCTGGAGGGGATCATTTCCAATATTGGAGAGACTTTTGGTGTCCTCTGGTCTACAGCCATTCAGCCTGTTTTGGAAAATCTCAAAAAGCAGTGGTCGCAAACCTTTGATTTGTTGAGCGATGTGTTGGGTGTTGCCATTGGCTGGTGCATTGACTGGCTCTATGGCTTGACCGAGTTTATAACCGGGGTATTCACCGGGGATTGGTCACGGGCGTGGGCAGGAGTGCAAAGCATCTTCAAGGGAGCAAAGGAGGCTTTGGTCGGGATTGCCCGGGCTTTGTTTAAGGCTTTGGGGCTGAATTTTGACCAAATTATAGCCGCCGGAAAAAATGCCTTTCTGAAGCTGAAAACAACCATTTCCAATATCTTCACCGCCATTTCTTCCACAGTGAAGGGGGCAATCAACGGAATTTTAGGGTTTCTGAACGGTATGATCTCCGGACTGATCTCCGGCATCAATACGGTCATTCGGGCACTGAATCGCCTGAAGGTGGAGATCCCGGACTGGGTGCCTATGTTCGGTGGCGACACCTTCGGCTTTAACCTGAAGACCCTGTCCACTCCCCAAATCCCCTACCTTGCCAAAGGCGCAGTCCTTCCCGCCAACAAGCCCTTCCTTGCCATGGTGGGCGACCAGAAGCACGGCACCAACATCGAAGCCCCTCTGACTACCATTCAGGAGGCACTGGCTCTGGTCATGGAAGATTACGCCGCCGCGAATCTTGCCGGGCAGGAAGCCGTTGTAGCCGTCCTGAAGGATATTCTGGAAGCGGTGCTGGGAATTGAGCTGACCGATGCCATGGTTTGGCAAGCCGTACAGCGGCACAATGTCCGCATGGCAGTTGTGAGAGGTGGTTAAAAATGCGGAAATACGAGTATGAATACCAGATAGATGGAGAGCCTATGCTCACCCCGGATGCGGGGGTAGAGATCAGCTTTACCGATCTGGATTCTGAGGAATCGGGCAGAGACGAGGGGGGGCTTCATGCACCGCTTCGTTCTGCGGGAAAGGATGCGCACATGGAGCTTTTCCTATGCCGTCCTCACGGAGAAGGAGTACCGCTATTTGGATGCCCTGATTCAGGGAAAAGCAGTCTTTCGGTTCTCCTTTCGGGGGCTGGATGGCAAGCCCGAGGAGTGCCAAGCCTATTGCGCCAAGGGGAGCATTACCCTGTATAACCGCCGCGCCGGGCTGTATAAGAATCTGAAATTCAACATCATTGAGTGCTAGGAGGCTTTATGCGGAAACATATTTTGGTTCTTCCGGATGGGACAGAAATCTCCTCCGGGGCAGCTTCCTTAAATGCCATCCGGTCTGTGACCACCACCCATTGTGTCAACAGCGGCGAGGAGCTGACCCCCGGTTCTGCCTGTGCCGCCATGCTGGAAGCAAAGCTCATTACCCCCGGGGGCTTGCCGGAGCTGACCGCCGGGACAGAAGTGGTTTTGCTCCGGGAGCGGGCAGACGGCAGCCGGGAGCAGGTGGGCATCTTCGCCTTGGAAAAGCCCACACACCCTACCGCGAACACCATGAAGCTAACTGGCTTTGACCGGGTGGGGAAGCTGGACAAGGACTTGACCGCCTGGCTTGCGGCTCTGGACGGCTGGCCGTATACCCTTGGAGACTTTGCCGGTATGGTGTGTTCGGCTTGCGGAACGACACTGGTAACGGAGCGATTTCCCAACAGCGACAGAGCTGTGCAGCGGTTTTCCAAGCCAAAGGTCACAGGCAGACAGCTTATGCAGTGGGTGGGAGAGCTGGCTTGCCGCTTCTGCCGGGCAACACCGGAAGGAGGCATCGAGCTTGCCTGGTATACCTCCTCCGGAGTGACCCTCCGGCATACCGGGGATGCGTATTATTTTGCCAACAGTCTCAGCTTTGAAAGCTATGAAGTTGCACCCATTGACGCGGTGCAGATCAGGCACAGTGACGGCTCTGAGGGCTTTTTGTGGCCTGCGGTAGAGAAGGGAAGCAACCCTTATGTGCTTGCGGCAAATCCCTTATTGAGTCTCTTACCACGCCCGCAGGATATTTTGAGTACCTTCCAGTCCGGTCTGTACGGCATTACCTATACCCCCTGCAAGGTCACCGTCCCCGCTTCCGTTTCTGTACAGGCGGGGCAGACCGTGAACATTGTGGACAAAAACGGTGTTACACGCAAGGCTTATGTAATGACCCGCACCCAGACCGGGCAGAAGGCGGTGCTGGAGTCTACCGGCAGCCCCCGCAGAGACAGCTCTGCCGCCCTGCACAACACAACAGCAAAAGATCAGGCGGCGGAAACGGAGCTGGCGGCGCAGGCTGCGGTAAACGGGCTGACCGCCCAGCAAATTCTGGACAAATTGACCGGCGGCGGTTTATGCGCATGGAAGTACATCGAAGCCATTGGCGAAACCGTCCTTGTAAAACTATGAGGTGGATCGTATGGAAATTATTAGCAAGATCAACATGGAGCTTTTGCGTGCCGGTGTGACGCCCCTGATCGATGTGGTGCAGGGGGATGCCAGCACCAGAAAGCTCCAATTCATTCTGACCCATGATAGCGCAAACTGGGAGATCCCTTCCGGGGCTGCTGCCGTGGTCAATTACATAAAGCCGGACGGAAAAGGCGGCATCTATGACACCCTCCCGGACGACAACCCCGCTTACAGCATTTCCGGGAATACCGTCACCGTCACCCTTGCCCCTCAGGTCTTGACGGTGTCTGGGCTCACCAAGCTGACTGTTACCCTGATTTCGGGAGAAAAGCTGCTCAGCACCTTCTGCATTGACCTTCAGGTGCATTACAATCCCGGTGCCGTCCTTGGGGCATCCGAGAATTTCGTGCGGTACTCCGGCTTTTTGGCGAGGTCTGAGGTGGATGCCACCCTCTCCATCTCCGGTCAGGCCGCC
>JAZNYB010000015.1:0-2349 GCA_045594185.1 Faecousia sp.
TATTTTACCACTTTTTACTCCAGTTGCAATGTCCACACTTTGGGGTCCCGTCACTTTTTGTCCCCTTTTTCTGTCTGAATCAGAGGGGATGTCGTGCCTGATCCACTATTGTGTGTGTCCATTTTCTGGGGTACAGTTTACCTATTCACTATTCAGTATTACTTATTCACTGATCCGACAGGCTCAACAGTGCTTCTCCCGCTTTATAAATATCTCCCGCTCCCATTGTGATGATAATATCATCGGGGCTGGCAACGCGGCGCAGGTAGGTAGTTACCTCCGGCAGTGTTTCAAAGAACACAGAGCCGGGGATCTTTTCAGACAGATCTCTGGAGGAGATGCCCAGAAGATTGCGCTCCCGGGCGGCGTAGATCTCAGCCAAAACCACCTGATCCACCTCCCGCAGCTCCCGAACGAAATCATCAAAAAGCTCTGCGGTACGGGTGTAGGTATGGGGCTGGAAGGCGAGGATCACCCGATGGTAGCCCATGGATTTTACGGTTTCGATGGTGGCGTGAAGCTCGCCGGGATGGTGGGCATAATCATCGTACACATCAGCACCATTGAAGTTGCCCTTGTATTCCAGTCGTCTGCCCGCTCCTGTGAATTGGGAAATTCCTTCCTCCACAGCCTCACCGGGGATACCCATGAGCCACGCCACACCAATGGCAGCCATGGCGTTGGCGGCGTTGTGCTTGCCGTAAACACTAAGCTGCACATGGCAGTAAACCTCTCCATCGCAGACTACGGTAAAATCCCGCCAGTCAGAGGAATAACCTACACCGTGGATGCGGTTTTCCTCGCCCAGTCCGAAGGTGATGCAGTTCAAGCCGGAGAGGGCTTCCATGGTGTTTGCATCATCACCGTTGGCAAGGATTTGCCCACCGTCTTTGGGAACAAGCTGGGCAAACTTGCGGAAGGAGCTTTGCACATGGGCCAAATCTCTGAAATAGTCCAGATGATCGGCTTCGATGTTCAAAACCACCGCCAAGGTGGGGAAGAAATTGAGGAAGGAGTCGCAATATTCGCAGCTCTCCAAAACGATGGAGTCCCCCTTTCCTACCCGATGACCTGCGTGAAGGGCAGGAAGCACGCCCCCGATCATCACTGTGGGATCCAGTTCCGCCGCCATGAGGATCTGTGTCACCATAGAGGTGGTGGTAGTCTTTCCGTGGGTGCCGGAGATGCAGATGGCATTTTTATAGCTCTGCATGAGAACACCCCACGCCTGCGCCCGCTCAAATACCGGAATTCCCTTTGCACGGGCAGCGGCAATCTCCGGGTTGTCATTATGAGCGGCGGCGGTACGAATGATACAGTCCGCTCCTTGAATATTTTGGGCACTGTGTCCGATATATACCTTGATGCCCTTGGACTGAAGCTCATCCGTAGACACAGAGGCATTCATGTCCGAGCCGGTGACGGTGATACCCATGCCCTGAAGCACCAGCCCCAGAGGACGCATGGAAACGCCGCCGATTCCCACCAGATGCACCCGTTTGCCGGGGACTAAGTAGGACTTGATTTTTGTATTACGAAAAGCAGCCATGATAAAAACTCCCTGCTTTAATAAAATTTCATTATGTGTGGCATATAACTCCAGTTTGATATTATAGTATAAACCGGGCATATTTACAAGAGGTATTTTTTGTTTTCTTTTCCGAAAACAGTTGACAAACCGGGGAAATATGATAAAATGACAAAGATAACGCCCAAAAGCAATGCGGAAACCAAGCAGCGGAAAGACCAAGAAGCGAGGGGGAGACGGTGAAAGCCCCCGGTTCGGAATGCTGCCAGCCATTTCCAAGCAGCCCGGGATGACCGGGACGGTTTGCTTCCGTTACAAAGCAGCTAAGATGCCGTGTTTTTACGCGACAATTAGGGTGGTACCGTGAGGATTCTCCTCGCCCCTATGTTGGGGGCGAGGTGTTTTTTTAGGTAAGAAGTAAAAGTGAATCGTGAATAAGTAAACCATGGAGGTAATGAATATGAATCCCAAGCCTTATGGAGTAAACGAACTCCGGGAAATGTTCCTGCGCTTTTTTGAGAGCAAGGAGCATCTGCGCCTGCCCAGCTTTTCCCTGATCCCCCAGAATGACAAGTCCCTGCTCCTCATCAACTCCGGCATGGCTCCCATGAAGCCCTATTTCAAGGGTGATGTGCAGCCGCCCCGCAGCCGGGTCTGCACCTGCCAGAAGTGCATCCGCACCGGCGATATCGACAACATCGGTAAGACCGCCCGCCACGGCACCTACTTTGAGATGCTGGGCAACTTCTCCTTCGGCGACTACTTCAAGCGCGTGGCCATTCACTGGTCTTGGGAAGTCGGATCGTAGCCATGTCGTTCTG
>JAZNYB010000016.1:0-5584 GCA_045594185.1 Faecousia sp.
CCGAAAGTCAGGGATCGGAATGGCCCGAGTTCTTCCAGATCGCCGGCGGTATTGTGGGCAGAATCGGTGATGCTCTGTTGTTAACGACTGGGGAAGGCGTGGAAACAAGTGCTGACAATGTCAATGCCGCAAATGGCAATATTATGATCTCCGGCTGCAACAGCACCGGTATGCTCACCGCTCCAGATTACAGTTATATTCTCAACAAGTGGGGGCAGCCGCTATATGTGAACTATCTGGGCGGTGTGATCGGACAATGCAGCGCCACAAACGGATATGCTTTCATCGTTGACAATTGCGGCTACTCCGGTGCTGAACGAGGTCTGGGCAGCAACAACTATGCTGATGTAGGCATAAAGCACTGAGCTGAAGGAAACTGAAACCTCCTCAAAAAGGGGCATAGAGCGGCAGAACGCCAATCTATGCCCCATTTTTTATGGAAAGCACTTTTATCCGGGCTGTCAACTGTCCGGCAACGCCCTTGTCCGATCTCTAAGTCTCCCGCTGTAATCTCAGCTTCAGCCCCGTATATCTCCGGCTTCTGCGCTGATTGGCAGTCATTTCATAGATCATTTCTTCCCTGCCTACAATGATCAGCATTTTTCTCGCTCTGGTGATGGCGGTATAAAGCACACTTCTCGTCCGCAATGTGGGAGCGCAGGCCCACGCCGCCAGGATCACCGCCTGATACTCACTGCCCTGACTTTTATGCACCGTCATGGCATAGGCAAGCTCCAGCTCCCGGAGCATATCGAAATCATACTCCGCTTCCCGGTCATCGAAAAGAATGGTCATTGTCTCGGCGTTCAGGTCGATCTCCCGGATCACGCCAATATCGCCGTTGAAGATGCCCATGCCTGCCTGCGTGCCGTCCGTTTTGCGCCACAAAATATCATAATTATTTCTGGTCTGCATCACCCGGTCACCCTCCCGGAAGGGAACCTCTCCCCATTTTTTCTTTTTTTTTGGGGGCGTGGGGGGGTTAAGCTGGGCTTGCAGCAGCAAATTGAGGTTCACCGTGCCGGTCGTGCCCTTTCTTGTGGGGGAAAGCACCTGAATATCCTCCGGTCGGATGCCCGCGTTTTGGGGAAGGCGGGTCTTGCAAAGCTGGCAGATGGTTTGTGCCAACTGTTCCTCGGAACGCATCCGCATATAGAAAAAGTCGCTGGTGGTGGTTTTCATCTCCGGGTTTTCCCCGGCGTTGACCCGGTGGGCGTTCATAACCATAAGGCTTTTCCTTGCCTGCCGGAAAATTTCGGTCAGGCGCACCGTTGGGAGCATCCCGCTGCGGAGAATATCCGAAAGAGGGAATCCGGGGCCCACAGGCGGGAGCTGGTCAGGATCACCCACCAATACCAGACGGCAGTCCTTTGGCATTGCCCGCAGCAGACTCGCCAGCAGAGACACATCCACCATGGAAGTCTCATCCACGATCACCGCGTTCGCCCTCAGGGGGTCGTCCTCATCCCGGGTGAATACCAGCTCCCCGGTGGCAGGATCGGGCTGGCACTCCAGAAGCCGGTGAATGGTAGAGGCTTCCTCTCCGGTGACCTCGCTGAGCCGCTTCGCCGCCCGACCGGTGGGCGCGGCAAGGATGGCTTTCAGTCCCATTTGATCGTAAAGCTCCAAAACGCCCTGCAAAATGGTGGTCTTGCCTGTGCCGGGGCCACCGGTGACCACCAGCACCCGGCTGGTCGCCGCCATACGCACCGCCTGTGCCTGCTGCTGAGAATACTCCACCGCTCCGGCTCGCTGCGCCTTTGCGATCATACCCTCCAGCCCATCCGGGACTTGGGGAGCATCCTCCACCATGCGCCGCAGCCGGTGCTGAATATAAACCTCTGCCTCATACAATTCAGGCAGATATACCACTTCAATGTCCGCTAAGGTATCCCGGATCACATGACCCATTTCGGACAGCCTTTTTACGCCCTCCCGCGCCGTCTCCGCATCCACAGACAAAAGCGCGGCCGCTGCATTTACCAGCTTGTCCCCGGGCAAAAAGGCGTGTCCCGCGGTTAAATTATAACGCAGCTCAAAAATCAGCCCCGCTTCCACCCGCCGGTCATCGTTGCCGGATACCCCCAAAGCGACGGCAAATCTGTCCACAACGGCAAAGGGGGTATCCAAGCCCGGCTCTGTCAGGCAATAGGGGTCGGAATGCAGCACATCCATGGCTTCATCTCCCCAAAGCCGGTACAGCCGAACCGCCAGCTCCGGGGGCAGATGATGCAGACTCAAAAATTCGATCAAGCGGCGCAGACCCGTCTGCCGAACAAAGGTTTCTCCGATCTTTTTCGCCTTGGATAAGGTGATGCCGGGAACCTCTGCCAAACGCTCCGGATACCGCTCCATGATCATCAGTGTCTCAGCACCGAAGCGTTCCACGATCCTTGCCGCCAGCTTGGGCCCAATGCCCTTGACCGTTCTGGAGGACAGATAGCTGAGGATCTCCGGGGTCGTCTCCGGCATGAGCCGTTCCAAAAACTCCGCTTCAAACTGCCGCCCATAGTTGGCGTTGTTGATCCAGCGACCGGTTACGATCAGCCGCTCTCCCACCACCGCCAGAGGAATGGTGCCTACCACGGTCACAGTCTGACCGGAAGTCTCCATGCGAAGAACCGCGTAGCCGTTTTCATGGTTCTGATATACGATCCCCGACACCGTCCCCTGCAGCAGATCCAGCTCCTCCAATTTCCCTCACCTCTTTCTCTAAGATCTCCAAAAGCTCCTCCGGGGAGCTAAGTATGATTTCCGGGCGGTTTTGGGTCAGGCACAGCAGCTCCTCACGCTCCGAACCGGAAAGCCCCCGATCCACCAGCACCACCGGCATATGCAAAAGCCCCATTTCCCGCAGCCACACACAGCACCGCAGAAACCGCTCCGCTCCGTCTCTTTGCCCCTTATGGCACAGCCGCACACATACACCGCCCCGCTGACCGCCAAAAACCAGCCACCCAAAGGCGACCCACAAAAGGAACAAAATGCCTACTGCCTGCAAAAATATGGATAAGATCCCCACCTTTTATCACCTCCACTGCATCCTATGCGCCGGAAGCTCCAAAGGTGTCAAAAACAGGAAGGATGTTCCCATGGGTTTTGTCTGTAAACCGTCACCGTATTTTAATATACCGGGCTGGTCTTTGTCAAGGCAGGGCGCGGAGCATTTTCCCCGCTGCCGGGAGCAGTGTGCCTGTCTCAGAGGAACAGCTTCTTTTTATAAACTCTTTTCTAAAAAATGTAAAACCCCACTTGTAAATTGCCGCTTTTTGGCGTATACTCTTACACATAAGCATTTCAGCTTCAAGCAAAGAGAGGTATATAATATGGAAACCGTAAGTATTCGGGAGCTGTTCCGTGACACAGCCTCCTATGTAGGAAAGACCGTTACCGTAGGCGGCTGGGTTCGCTCCGTTCGTGCCAGCAAAGCCTTTGGTTTTATCGTGCTGCATGACGGCACATTCTTCACCCCCTTGCAGGTGGTGTATCACGACACCATGGACAATTTCCAGGAGATCTCCAAGACCAATGTAGGTGCCGCTTTGGTGGTCACCGGGCAGATCGTGGAAACGCCCGATGCCAAGCAGCCCTTTGAGATGCAGGCCCAGTCCGTGGTCATTGAAGGCGCATCCGCTCCCGACTATCCCCTGCAAAAGAAGCGGCATACTCTGGAGTTCCTGCGCACCATGAGCCATCTGCGCCCCCGCACCAACACCTTCCAGGCTGTTTTCCGTGTAAGAAGCCTCTGCGCCTATGCCATCCACCGTTTCTTCCAGGAGCGGGACTTTGTCTATGTCCACACGCCCATTATCACCGGCTCTGACTGTGAGGGCGCGGGCGAGATGTTCCAGGTAACCACTCTGGATATGCAAAACATCCCCCTGACTGAGGACGGAAGGATCGACTACTCCAAGGACTTTTTCTCTAAACCCACCAACCTCACCGTCTCCGGGCAGCTCAACGGCGAGACTTACGCCATGGCTTTTAAGAATATCTACACCTTCGGCCCTACCTTCCGTGCGGAGAACTCCAACACCACCCGCCACGCCGCGGAGTTCTGGATGATCGAGCCGGAGATCGCCTTTGCGGATCTGGGGGACGATATGCGTCTGGCGGAGGACATGATCAAATATATCATCGCCTATGTGCTGGAGCACGCCCCGGAGGAAATGGCATTCTTCAACCAGTTTGTGGACAAGGGCCTTTTGGAGCGGCTGAACCATGTGCTTTCCTCCGACTTCGGTCATGTGACCTACACCGAGGCCATCGAGCTTCTGGAAAAGCACAACGACCAGTTTGAGTATCCCGTTCACTGGGGCAGCGATTTGCAGACCGAGCATGAGCGGTATCTCACCGAGGTCATTTTCCAGCGGCCTGTGTTCGTCACCGACTATCCCAAGGAGATCAAGGCATTCTACATGAAGCTGAATCCCGACGGAAAGACCGTTGCGGCTATGGACTGCCTGGTTCCCGGCATTGGCGAGATCATCGGCGGCAGCCAGCGTGAGGATAACTATGATATCCTTATGGCACGAATCAATGAGCTGGGATTGAAACCTGAGGACTATGGCTTCTATATGGATCTTCGGAAATACGGCTCTGCCCGCCACGCCGGCTTCGGTCTGGGCTTCGAGCGGTGCGTGATGTACCTGACCGGCATGGGCAACATCCGGGATGTCGTTCCCTTCCCCAGAACCGTCAACAACTGCGAGCTGTAATAAAGATCGTTTTTTCTCCCCGGTTTGACCGCCGGGGAGGTTTTTTTGTGTTAGATGCTTTCAAATTTTGGTTTGTCAGTCCGTTTTTGATGCGCACCCATGTAGGGGCCGTTATTGGCAATCTGCCCGACAAACCGGAATCGTGCTTCATAAAACGGTTCAAAAATTATTGTCACATTTTCCCTTTTCATTCGTTTACAGGTTAGAAAGGAGGGAGCGGTACGGAAAAGGACATTTTGGAACAGCTTTACCTTCGGTACTATCAAAGTGCTGTTCTATATCTCACGGCTCTGTGCAAAAACCAGGAGCTTGCCCGGGATCTGGTAACGGATGCCTTTGTCAAAGCCTACATAAGCCTGCCCGGAGACAGCCCATCCTTTCAATTCTGGCTGTTCCGGGTCTGTAAAAATCTCTGGTACGACCACTTGCGAAAGCACAAGCATGAATTGGACACAGAAAGTCAGAGCGAGCCGGTTTCGGACAGCACCCCGGAATCCCGGTATCTGGAAAACGAGCGGGTGAGGGCTCTGTGGAACGCCATAAGCACTCTGCCACCCCTTGACCGGGAGCTGGTCACCCTGCACTATTTTTCCGGGCTTTCCTTACAGGAAGCGGCACAGCTTCTGGGAAAAAGCTACCCCGCCGTACGCCAGCGCATGAGCCGCCTGCGGCAAACACTGAAACAACAAATGGAGGAATTTGGTTATGAGTATTAAGGAAGCCATCCGGCACTATCAGGAAGGCACTGCCACGGCGGAAGAAACCGCACTGGTGGAAGAAGAATTGGAAAAAACCCTGCTTTTGAACGAGCTTTTGGATGAGTCTTGGTCAGAAAGTCCCCTCCCCCCTGCGCCGCCCCTTGGGGA
>JAZNYB010000017.1:0-11667 GCA_045594185.1 Faecousia sp.
ACCGTCCCCGGGTGTCCGTTTATGGCAGATCCAGCCTTTCCGCAAAATTCCGATTTAGCGGGCAGTTTACCCTCTCCGCCCAGTGTGCGCACTGGGCACCTCTCCCAAAGGGAGAGGCAAGAAACCTCTGCAAAACCGGGCGCAACCTTGGCTCTCCCTTTGGGAGAGCTGTCACGGCATAAGCCGTGACTGAGAGGGCAACTCACAGACAAACCAAAATTTATAATTCCTTCTTCTGAATTAATATCCAAAATGTCATGTATTTTGCAACCTTTTTCCTTTTCTTTCCGTCTTTATAAGTAAATCCCCCCTAAAGTGGGGGAGGAACAGAAAAGGAGGCTGTGTCCATGAAGAGATCCGTCATCAAGCCCATGATCCTGTTTTTTGCTCTGCTTGTTCTGATTGGGGGGATCTATGCCGCTGTGCAGTTAAGTGACCATGGAGAGAAGGAAATGCTGTCCCCGGGTGAGCTGCGTGTACATTCCGGGTCATGGGACTATGTACCCCATACACTCTCTCAGGAGGATACGGAAGCGGTCTATGCCCTCCTGACGGACGCTACATGGGATGAACAGTTCTATGCCGAATATGTCCCCACCCACACTTTGATGATCGGGGAAACCAAGTACCTCTTTGACTTCGGGGAATACTTCTATAAAGGCTTTAACATCATCTATGAAGGATCGGATGGAACGGTTCAGACCGGCAGAACACAGAAAGATGAAACCCTGATCCGGCAGATTGAAGCGATCTTTGCAAAATACGAATAAACATAAAGCGGTCAGTCTTGTCTAATGGGCTATCAAGCAAAATATTCTGGGCAATTCGGGCTATTTCAATCCACTAAAAGCATCGAGCCGGGCTAATATTGCCATATGGGTTGCTGCTTTTTGTAAAGAGTTTTATGTTTAGCTAAATTGTTTTGCAATTTAGAGTGCTATGATTACTGACAATCATTTGGTGATGGGAGATGATTAGTATGAAGCGTTTTGCCAAAGAAGCCTGGATTGCTTTTTGGTACTTTGGTCTTGTGGGTCTGAGCTTCGCCGCCGCAATGATCGTTATGATCCATCGGTGCATAGGTAGCGAGGATGCTCCCATTGTGCGCACAATTATTCTCGCGGTCATAGGTTCTTTTATCATGTACAGGAATGTGAGGGATTGGAAAAAAGCCCGTGCCGCAAGGCTGGAAAAAGCTCAAAATGGGGAGGAATCCAAGGACAACTAAAAAAATACAATCCACTGCGCAACCTTAGTCCGTTTCGTTCCGTCTTTATATGAAACCGCCCCTTCCATATAGGGGTGAACGGAAAAGGAGGCAGAAGCCCGTGAAAAAACCTATTCTGACAGCCATCTTGATCATTCTTGCCCTGCTTGTTCTGGCGGGGGGAATCTATGCCGCTGTGCGCCTTTGCAGTCCTGAGGAAAAAGCTCCTTCCACCTCCGGCATTTTGGAAGTGAGAGACTCTGGTGGTGAGATCAACACTTATACCCTTACCATAGAGGACACTGTTGCCGTCTATAACCTTCTTAACGACCCGGCGTGGCGGAAGGAGGCTTATGCGGAATACATTCCCTCTCATATCCTTACCATAGGGGAAACCAAATACCTCTTTGAATTGGGTGGATATTTCTATTCCGGCTTCAACATCATTTATGAGGACGAGGAAGGAACGGTCAACACCGGCAGAACCCAAAAGGACGACACCATGCTCCGGCAAATTATGGAGATATTCGCAAAGTATGAATAAAAAACCGGTCACCTCCGCGTTTGGGGGTGACCGTTTCAATTTTATTTTCTGTGAATTTGCGCCGCCAGATGAACAGACAACACTGCCATGGATGCCGCCATATCCTCATACTGCACCAAAATATCCGGGGGAACCTCCAAATGGGTGGAGGCAAAGGACCAGATCGCCTTGACCCCGCTTTCCACCAGCAGGTCGCATACGGATTGAGCCGCCTGCCCGGGTACGGTGATAATGCCGATAAGCACCTTCCGCTCCCGGCAAAACGCTGGCAGACCGGACAGGGAATAAATGGGAGTAACGCCCTCGTGCTGACCGTCCAAAGTCTCATCACTGTCAAAAGCCGCAACGATCTTCAAGCCATATTCCGCAAAGCCCTTGTGACCGATCAGGGCTCTGCCCAGCTTGCCCGCACCCACCAGAACGGCCTCGTCGGTGTGGTGGCAGCCCAGGAAATATTCCAGATCCCCGATGAGGTTTTTGCGCAGATAGCCAACCTTGGGTCGTCCACCGCTGGAAACCAATGCCAGATCCTTCCGCACCTGCACTTCACCCAGATTCAGGGCGGCGGCAAGGGCTGTAGCGGAAATATAGGGAGGCGCATCGTTGGGGATGGCTTTTAGGTATGCAAGATAAGTAGGCAGCCGCCTCAATGCAGCCTTTGAAATATCACGAGGCTTCATATATTCATATCTCCCTGATACAGATTATTTTAGAAAGGATTCTTGGAACAATCGCCGATTCTACCGAGTATACCATTATTGTACCAGATATTTTGGATTTTGCAACTATTTTTTTGCCATTTCGCAGTATTATTTTTGCGTGTTTTGGAGATACCACTTTGCACCGATATACTGCTATCAGGATATCTCCCGAAGAATATCCTTCCGAAGCCGCTCCATGATCCTCTTTTCCAACCGGGAAATATAAGACTGGGAAATTCCCATGAGATCCGCTACTTCTTTTTGGGTGCGTTCCTTCCAGCCTTCCAGTCCATAGCGCATGGACACGATTCGCTTATCCCGCTCCGGCAGGCTTCCCAGTGCCTTTCGCAAAAGCTGCAGATCCACCTCATCCTCCAGAGGTCTGGATATGGCATCCTCCTCCGTTCCCAAAACATCGGAAAGAAGAAGCTCGTTGCCGTCCCAATCCGTGTTGATAGGCTCATCCAGAGAAATTTCCGTCTTTTGATTGGCGGTCTTGCGGATGTACATCAGGATCTCATTTTCGATGCCGCGGGAAGCGTAGGTCGCCAGCTTGATGTTCTTTTCCCGGCGGTAGGTGCTGATGGCTTTAATAAGACCGATGGTGCCTATGGAGATCAGGTCCTCAATGTAAATACCGGTATTCTCAAACCGTCGTGCAATATAGACGACCAGTCTCAAATTCCGCTCAATGAGCCGGCTTTTTGCTCCCTCGTCTCCCTGCTCCAGACGAAGAAGGGTTTGCTGCTCGTCCTGGGGGCTTAAAGGGGGCGGCAGGGTGTCCGCACCTCCGATATAATGCACTGTCCCTGTCTGCTCCAAGCCCAAAAACCGTAAAATCACTTGCTTCCAATTAACCATAAGCTCCTCCTCCCGCCAATGCCTGATACTCTCCAGTGGTCGATAGTTCTTCCGGAGAAAAGGCTACCAGTGTTCCGGCTGCTTTTCCTCCAATGCTCACGCCGTCACAGCGCAGGGCGAACAGCACTCCCTTGCCCCCCAGTGCGTGATAAGGAAGCAGCCGGGGCTTTCCCGCTCCTTTCCATCCCGCAACGGCTGTTCCGGGGCTTTTCAGATCTATAGAGCCCAAAAGCTCTTTTGCGCTTGACCCCTGCACCACCAGTACAGATTCTCCGGTAAAGGGGTCTTTTAAGGTGTTGCCGGAATCCCGCAGAGCCGTTAGCCTTACTTCCCGCTCTCCGAGGCGAACGCACACCGGCACCAGCTCCCCGGCGTGCCCCAAGGCTTTTCCCCAGAACAAAAAGCCCGCCAGCACGACCCCGCCTCCAGCCAGCAAAAGAGAAAGAAAGCCTTTAAGCTGTAGCCCCAATGCGATGCCGCCCAAAAGGAAGCTGAAGCCCAGAAGCACCATCCCTTTGCGAATCACCCCTTTTTCAAAACCGAAAGCCACCGCCGCCATCAGCCCCAAAAACACGCCCCGCCAGAGGTTTTTGCCTAAAAAGTAAAACCCCGGCAGCACTGACATGGCGGCGTAGACGGCTCCCAGCGCCGCGCCTGCCCCCAAACGCCAAAAGGGAGTGTGCGCCCCGGTAATGCGCGCTGTTGCGGTAAGGAGACAAAGGTTGATGGCAAAATTCAGCAAGATCAGAACATCCAGATAGATCCCCATAGCAGCCCTCCTTTGCCTGTCAGTATAGGCTGTCCGGGCAAAAAAAGAGGTCGCAATCTCAAAAGAGACTGCGGCCTTTTCTTCGTGGCAAAACGCCCAGGCACTTATTTTTTCTCCCCTCGTCCTCCGGAGCGGTCAAGTTCTGCCCCTCATAAAAGGGTGGGGGCAGGGGCAGGGTGTCGAGAAGTTTTTTGGTTTTTATTTTTCCACGGGGCTGCCATCCCGGATGACGGACTTGATGTTCTTTTCTGCCTTAAACCGGGAGATCATGACCTCATGCCCGCAGCCGAGACACTTCAGACGAAAATCTGCCCCGGTGCGCTTGACCTCCCACAGGCATTGCCCGCAGGGGTGGTTCTTTTTCATTTTCAGGATGTCTCCTAATCGAATGTCCATAGATTTCTCCTTATAAATTTGCCCAGCGAAAAGCAAATTTTGGTTTGTCGGGCAGTGGCGATATTTGGGCTTCGCCCAAGCGATATGTTTCCCGAAGGAAACTCGATATATGGTCGCTTCGCTCCCATTCGATATGATATAAATCCCTCTCGCCCCGCAGGGCATATGGTGTGCGAAGCACATATCGAGCGCAAAGCGCATATCGAAAATCCTCTTAGGGATTTATATCGATGGGCAGTCTTTGATTGCCCTACAAATCGGAATTTCTAGCCCCTTTTTTCCCGGAGCGTCTGCCAATACTGCTTCGCTGCCTGCTCCAGCTTGTTGGGGCCGTATTCATAATATGTTGTCCCCACTAAGTCATCCGGCAAATATTGCTGCTGCACCCAATGACCGGGGAAGTCGTGGGGATACAGATACCCTTGCTCCCGTTCCATGGTGTAGCTGTCGGCGTGCGTATTCTGCAAATGCCGGGGGAAAGTGCCGCCCTTTCCTTTTCTCACATCCGCCAATGCCGCGTCCAAAGCTACATGACCGGAGTTGGACTTGGGACTGGTAGCCATGAGTACCGCCGCGTCTCCTAAAGGGATTCTGGCTTCCGGCATACCCAGCATATGTGCCATATCCACGCAGGCCTTCACAATGGGAATGATCTGGGGAAAAGCCAGTCCGATATCCTCGCTGGCAATGACCATAAGCCGCCGGCAGGCAGAGATCATGTCTCCCGCCTCCAAAAGCCGTGCCAAATAGTGGCAGGCGGCATCGGGGTCGGAGCCACGGATGGACTTCTGCAAAGCGGAAAGCAGATCGTAATGATTGTCGCCGTCTCGGTCATAGCGCATGGAGGAGCGTTGGGTCACTGCCTTCATATCCTCCAAAGTCAGGCAAATTTCCGATGCCTTGGGGGGAGCGGCAGAGAACAGCACCTCCAAAGCGTTCAGTGCCTTTCGCAGATCCCCTCCGCAGGAGGATGCCGCATATTCCAATGCTCCGTCTTCTGCGGTGACGGACAGACCGTTTCTTTCTGCCAGATAGTCTACGGCTCGCTCCATAGCCTTTTGAGCCGCCTGGGGGGTGAGCTGTTTGAATTCAAAAATGGTGGATCGGCTCAAAATGGCGTTAAAAATATAGAAATAGGGATTTTCTGTGGTGGAGGCGATAAGGGTGATCTTGCCGTTTTCAATATACTCCAAAAGGGACTGCTGTTGTTTTTTGTTAAAGGACTGGATCTCATCCAGATACAAAAGCACACCGTTTGGGGCAAGGAAGGTATCCAGCTCTGCCACGATCTCCTTAATATCCGAGGTGGAAGCGGTGGTGGCATTGAGGCGGTACAGCTTTCTCTGGGTCTTTTCCGCAATGATATTGGCAACGGTGGTCTTTCCTGTTCCGGAAGGGCCATAAAAAATCAGGTTTGGAATGTTGCCGGAGTCGATGAGCCGCCGCAAAACAGCCCCTTCTCCTAAAATATGCTCCTGACCTACTACTTCGTCCAGAGTTTTGGGACGAATCAGGTCTGCTAAGGGTTGATACATGAAAACACCCCTTTCTCATGGTGTGTTGGAGTCATTTGTAACAGTATAACACAGCTCGCCACAAATTGCACCTGATACTTTTGCGTTTTTTCTTTCCTTCCCGAATGATTTGTGCTATACTTAGGAAAAACAACATAAGGATGAGCCAAAATGGAAAGAAAAGAGAAAGCCATCGCCATTATAGAAGCGTTAAAGCCTGCCTATCCCGATCCACAGTGTGCCTTACATTATAAAAAGGACTATGAGCTGATGGTAGCTGTCCGGTTGTCTGCCCAGTGTACCGATGCCCGGGTCAATCTTATCACCCCCGCCCTTTTTGCTGCTTACCCGACTCTGGAAGCTCTGGCAGGCGCGGACATTTCTCATGTGGAAGAATTGGTACATTCCTGCGGCTTTTATAAGCACAAGGCAAGAGACATCGTGCTGGCTTGCCGGATGCTTCTGGAAAAGTTTGACGGGAAAGTGCCGGATACTATGGAGGAGCTTTTGAAGCTGCCCGGCGTGGGAAGAAAGACGGCAAACCTCCTTTTGGGGGATCTTTATGGCAAGCCCGGCGCGATCGTCTGTGACACCCATTGCATCCGCGTTTGCGGTCTTTTGGGGCTGACAGAGGGAAAAGATCCGGAAAAGGTGGAAAAGCAGCTTCGGGAAGTCTTGCCCCCGGAGGAAAGTTCCGACTTCTGCCACCGCATCGTGCTTCATGGCAGAGCTGTGTGTATTGCGCGCAGACCTCAGTGCGGTGCTTGCGTTCTGTCTCATTTGTGTGACCATGCCGCAGGGACGAAAACCACATAAAAGGAGAACCTGTTTTATGGATAATTATTTTGATCCCCGCCTGACCCGGCAGGAGGCGGAAGCCATCTCCAATCTGGGGCTTGCCCACATGGGAGATGCGGTTTTTGAGATACTGGTGCGAAGCTGGCTGTGCGGACACGGAAAAAAGGCTGTGCGGAATCTCCATGGGGAAACTGTCCGCTATGTCTGCGCTCCCGCTCAGGCGAAGTTTATGGAAAAGCTGGAACCCATGCTTTCTGAGGAAGAAGCGGCGGTCTACCGAAGGGGTCGCAATGCCCATGTCCACGGTGTGCCAAAAAACGCCAGCCCCAAAGAGTATGCCAAAGCCACCGGGCTGGAATGTCTTTTCGGCTATCTCTATCTCACAGGGGAAAAGGACAGAGTTAACCAATTGTTTATTACGGTCATGGAGGAAATTTATGGCATTTGACGCATTCTTTTTAACAGGCGTTTTAGATGAACTGCGAGCCGTTGCCTTGGACAGCCGGGTGGAGAAAATTCACCAGCCCACCAGAGATACCCTTGTGATCCTCCTGCGCTGCGCCACTGGCAGACAGCGGCTTCTCATCACCGCCAATCCTGCCGCTCCCCGGATGCACCTGACGGAAGCAAGCCCTGAAAACCCGGAAAAGCCCCCCATGTTCTGCATGCTTCTCAGGAAACATTTAAGCGGCGGCAGGCTGATTTCCGTGGAGCAGCCCCCTATGGAGCGGCTGGTAAAGATGACCTTTTTGTGTACCGACGAAATGGGAGATCAGGTGCACCGAATTTTGGTAGCCGAGCTTATGGGCAGGACGACCAACATTTATTTGCTCAGTGATGATGGGCGAATCATGGATTGTCTGCGCCGGGTGGGTCTGGATGAATCCAGCAAGCGGCAGGCATTGCCCGGATTATATTATCAAGAGCCGGAGCCGGTGGGGAAGCTGTCCCCCGTGGGACTGTCTGCCACGGACTATTTGGAAATCCTCTCTGCCCCCGGTGCTGACCGCCTGTGTGACCGCCTTATGGATACCTTGGGCGGGCTTTCTCCTCTGGTTTGCCGGGAGGCTGCCCTTTATGCTCTGGGAGATACGGATGCCCGGTTGGAAAAGGCGGATTTGTCTAAGACGGCTGAAAGGCTCTGCGCTTACTTTGAAGCCCATTTGGGAGAAAACACCCGTCCGTGTTTACTTTCCCAGCCTGACGGAACTCCCAAGGCATACGCTTTTGTCCCTATTTTGCAGTACGGCGCAGCCTATCCTTGCGAAGAACAGGACAGCTTTGGGGCTCTCTTGGATCGTTTCTATACCCTCCGGGATCGCCGGGATGCCATGCGGCAAAAAGCCCAGTCTGTGCGAAAGACGGTGCAAAACCTGAGAGATCGCACCGCAAGAAAAATGCTCCTTCAGGAAAAGGAGCGGCAGAAGGCTGCTGACCGGGAGTCTCTGCGACAAATGGGGGATATCGTCACTGCCAACTTGCACCGCATTACCAAAGGGCAGACCAGACTTGTTGCGGAGAATTTCTACGATCCGGACATGAAGCCCATTGAAATACCCCTTTCCCCCTTGCTGTCTCCCCAGCAAAACGCCGCCAAGTTTTATAAGGACTATGCCAAGGCGAAAACGGCGGAAAAGGAGCTGACACGGCAGTTGGAGCTGGGAAGAACGGAGCTTTACTATTTGGAAAGCGTTTTGGACTCTCTGGAGCGGGCAGAAACGGAAGCGGAACTGGAGGAAATTCGGCAGGAATTGGTTCAGGGCGGCTATCTCAAACAGGATGCAGGGCGCAAGAGAATGAAGCAAGCAGCCCTCAAGCCCATGCGGTTTGTGTCCACAGATGGATTACCCATTTATGTAGGCAGGAACAACCGGCAAAACGACGAGCTGTCCTGCAGGCTGGCACAGAAAAATGACCTGTGGCTTCATGTACAAAAACAGCACGGAAGTCATGTGATCATCCCGTGGATGGGGGAAGATCCCCCGGACGATACCATTACCCAGGCGGCGCAGCTTGCGGTTTGGTTCTCTCAGGGACGGCAGGGTCAGAATGTGGCGGTGGATGTGACACCGGTGCGCTATGTGAAAAAACCAGCCGGAGCAAAGCCGGGTATGGTTGTGTATACCACCTATCGAACCGTCTATGTGACACCTGACCCATCTCTTGCGGATAAGCTGAAATAAAAAAATCCTGCCCTTTGGGTGGCTCAGGCTTTCGCTTCCCAAGGGGCAGGCGTATTTTTTAATATCTGGGGCTGATATACCGTCCCAAACGGTCGCCCTCCGGGTTGGCATGGATGCTGGACACCACACCCATGGCAAGGTACATGGATACGATGGAACTGCCGCCGTAGCTGATAAAAGGAAGGGTCAGACCGATAACTGGCACCACGCCCAGACACATACCCACATTGACACAGATCTGGAAGATCATTGCAGCCGCAATGCCTGTGCAGATCATGCGGCTGAAATAATCCGGGGTTTTCAGACCTACATACAGGATGCGGAATACAATGGCACCCAATAGGATCATGGTAAAAACACAGCCGATGAGTCCCAATTCTTCTCCGATGGCAGAGAAGATGAAGTCCGTATGCTGGGCGTTCAACGCACCAACCTGAGTACGGTTGCCCTGAAATAAGCCCTGCCCGGACAAACCGCCGCCGGTCAGGGACATGAGACTGCGCTTCATGTGCCACCGGGGACCTGTACCCTGAGGGTCAATGGTGGGATCAAAGATGACCATAAACCGCTCTTTCTGGTATTTGGGCATGACGTGCTCCCAAGCATAAGGAGCCGCTGCCGCAACGCCCGCAAAGCCGCCCAGGAACCACCAGGGTTTCACGCCGCCTACAAATGCCATGACCAAAAATACGAAAATAAAAATCAGAGACACACCCATATCGCTGGACAGCACCAGATTCAGTCCTACGATAAAAATCAGGTGGAAGCCCATGGTAAGTACCGACCGGGGGGTGGAAATGCGGTTGCGGTTGACCTCCATGACCTTTGCCAGCAAAATGGTGAACAAAATCTTGCAGATCTCCGCAGGCTGAATGTTCACGGGCAGGAGGGGCAAGTCCAGCCAGCTTTTGTTGCCTGTACCGCCGTCGATGCCGAAGGGGATCAGCAAAAGCAGCAAAAAGGCACTGAGGAAAAACAGCAGCTCCCGCCGCTCTCCCAATATTTGCATCCGGAGACTGGTCAAAAGGATGTAGCAAAGTACACCCAAAAGGGTTGCCGCGACTTGCACCACCAAATATCGGGGGGAGCCGAAATGGCTGGTGGTACTTGCGACGATCACCAGCCCGAAGCAATTTGCCAGCAGACACAGGAACAGAAGCACCCAGTCGCCTTTTTTTCTGAAATTCTGAAATATGCCCAATATCCTGTGTATAATGCGCATGGACTGCTCTCCTTTGCTGAGATTTTTCCCCATTGTAACACAAAAAAGCGGCAGAAACAAGCCCTGCCGCTTTGATATGTGCAATTTGCTTTTTTTAGTCCAAAATCTCCATAAGCCGCCCGCAGCAGGTGGGAATCACCTCGCCGGCCTTGATGTGTACGGTCTTGTTGCAGGTGACACAGTAAACATCGGTGTCATAGGGGGCGCGAACCTCCGGGGACTCCTTTGCTTCCTGCTCTGTAAGACCATCAATATGGAAGGTAGCGGTCTTATTTACAGAGGGCATATAAACTCCGATGGGGGACAGACGCTTGTTGTCACCTACGCAGTTGCCCATTTTGATCCACAGAGCTTCCAGTTCGGCTGCTTCCGCGGCATTTTCCGGGGTAAATTCTACAAGGTCTTTGTTAATGCGAATTTTCATGGTATTTTCCTCCTGATTTAATCATCTTTTTCATAGGATAAAATTGCGCCCGTTTCTGCGTGGATCTCAAAATCATATTCCCAGCCGTCCTTATAGAATTCCACTTCGTACTGTGGAACGCCGTCGTCTATATCATACTCCACACGCAACCGGGTCACTTCCTCCCGGGTCAAGCCCACATGAGCGAGGGCGATGGCTTCCGCTTCCTCCCGGGTCAGGATGGTCGTGCCTACAGCAGGAGCGGCGGGGGTTTCAGCAGCAGCCGGAGGGTTCTGGCTTCTGGCTTCGTATTCCTTGTGGTAGTTCAGGATTGCCCCGGTCTGGGCATGAATCTCAAAATCATATTCCCAGCCGTCCTTAGAAAACTCCACATCGTAGTGAGGGACACCATCGTCCATATCATATTCTGTGTGCGGATGGGTGACCTCCGTTTCCGCAAAGCCTGCGTGTTTCAGGGCGATGGCTTCCGCTTCCTCCCGGGTCAAGGTGTCAGGAGTTTCCGTGGTTTCCTGGCTGGATACCGGAGTCTTCGTCTGCTGGGCGGCAGACACCTGATGCCGGGGCAGTGCCGTGGAAGAGCCTCTTGCCTCCGCATCTCCCTGCGGCTCAGCCTGACCGCAGCCGGCGAGAACCGGTAAAAGCAGGGCGGCAATCATAAACAGGGAAAAGAAACGATTTTTCATTGGCACAACTCCTTTCTGTTCATGGTCATAGTTTGTGAAAAATGCAGGGAAGCTATTTCACATCCCTGCATCTAAATTATGGCTATTTTACAGCATCAAGGCAGGGAATGCTGGATGTCTGAATACTGTGTTTGTTTTTGATTGTGGCAGATTACTTGAAGTATCTCTCCAGCAGACCCTTCAGAGCCTTACCATGTCTTGCCTCGTCGCGGGCCATCTCATGGACGGTGTCGTGGATAGCGTCCAGACCGTTCTTCTTGGCACAGGCTGCCAGATCAAACTTGCCGGCGGTGGCACCGAACTCGCAGTCCACTCTCCAAGCCAGGTTATCCTTGGTGGTGGCCTTCATGTTGGGCTCCAGATCC
>JAZNYB010000018.1:0-3372 GCA_045594185.1 Faecousia sp.
CCCTCCGCAGAGGGTGTGCAAGCGAGCAACCGGGCGCAGCCCGGCTCTTGGCGAGTCGCAGAGCAGCGGGTGCTTTGGTAGAGTAACAAGTGTATAGGCTGGTATAGCTCAGTCGGTACACCCTCCGCAGAGGGTGTGCAAGCGAGCAACCGGGCGCAGCCCGGCTCTTGGCGAGTCGCAGAGCAGCGGGTGCTTTGGTAGAGTAACAAGTGTATAGGCTGGTATAGCTCAGTCGGTAGAGCAGCTGATTCGTAATCAGCAGGTCGCAGGTTCGAGTCCCGTTACCAGCTCCAAAAGCTCCGTCAAGTTTCCTTGGCGGGCTTTTTGTTTGAAGGTGGTATAATGATCAACAAGGACGATTCCGCTGCGGTGAAGCATGGGGAAGCCCCTGTCCACCGGGAAGGAGCAGATATGACTACGGTATCTATACAGCCGATGACCCGTGCGATGTGCCACACGTTCTATAAGGGCTTTCAAAATGATCCCGCCATCGGGCATTATTATGAATATGTGTACTCTGCAGAAATTGCCGACAGTTATTTTGATACTAATTCTGTTCCGGACCGAAAGATGTTTGCGATTATGGTCGGTGACAAAATTGTTGGAGAATGTAAGCTGAAGAACATCGACTTTGAGAAGCGGGAGTGCAGCATGGGCATCCATCTGCGGGATGATTCGGTCAAGGAGAAGGGGTATGGCACCCGGGCGGAGCAGCTGATCCTTCAATATGCGTTTGAGGAGCTGGGAATGGCTGCGGTCAACGCCGATGCAGCGCAAAAGAATACCCGCAGCCAGCATGTGCTGGAGAAGGTGGGATTCCGTTACGTCTGTGAGGATGAGACCTTTAAATATTACCGATGCGAGAGGGATTAACGTGAACGATTGATTGAATCAAATCCGAAAAGCAGAGGGACAATCCCATATCGAATAGTTAGAAAGGGAAAAACAATATTTAAAACAGATAAGTCTAAGGAGTAAGAATATGATAAACAGGGAAGAAGTACAGGCGCTTTTCGACAAGTGGGTTAAAAAGCTGCGGCTTGTTCCGGCTTGGGATATCCGCTTGGAATGGGTGGAGGATCCTGCATGGCGGAAAACCGGTGACTTCAAAATTGATTGTGATGACAGGAAGGCCGTTATTCTGCTCAATGGTGCAAACCCCAAGCAGGAGAACATGGAAGAAGTATTGGTACATGAGCTGATGCACCTGAAGCTCTACCCTCTGGATCAGGTGACGGAAGCCTTGATCACAAGTAACTTTGAAGAGGGAACGCCCGGATACAACTTTGCCTATCACGGATTTTTTACCACATTGGAGCAGACGGTTGAGGAACTGACCAAGTGTTTCCTGTTGGAATTTGGTGAGAACAAGGACTTGTCTTTTGGCCGCTGCAGGAAGATGAAATCCTTTACGGAGCTTTATGATGGGCTGAGCAATATTGAATGAGGTAACGCAGTGAATGTCGCATATAAGGGCCTTCGTATCCGTACGGCGGTGGCAGAAGATGCAAAACAGTTGGTAAAATGGTGGAATGACGCAGCTGTGATGGCTCATGCGGGATTTCCCTTGGGACTTGGTACCACGGAAGAAAAAGTGATCGCTGGCCTTGGTAACGGTCGACTGATTCTGGAAGAGAATGGTCGTCTGATTGGTGAGGCCTGTTATCGAAAAGCAGATAAGGGCGTTGCGGAAATTGGTATCAAAATCTGCGAAACCGATTGTCAGAACCGCGGTCTTGGACGGGTCATCCTCAGCATGCTGATCGCATGGCTGTTTGAAAGCGGATTTGAGAAAATCGTACTGGATACCAACTTGACGAACCTACGGGCCCAGCATGTATACGAGTCCTTGGGTTTTCGCAAACTGCGGATCAACTATGATTCGTGGACCGATCAGTTGGGGAACAAGCAATCTGCTGTTGACTACGAACTGACAGAAGAATCCTTTGCGGATTATAGAAATTGAACCTGCAGGGTGCGGTGCCCCGATTGGGCCGATTGTGTCCGGGATTTAAACATCGTGTACGGTGTTTGAATACAAAACTAAAATAGGAAAGGGTGGTTTTTTATGAAGATGAATCGTGTATGGAGGGTTCACGCTTCCTAACCCTCCGAATTAATTTTGGAGGAATGTAAATGAAAAACCAAATCAAGTATGTCCGGGTAACTGCTGACAACGAGAAATTGTGCAAGGCCTTCAAGTCGCTGATGGTTCCCTATATGAATGAGCTGGATGCCCACAGTGATGATCCTCTGCCGATGGACCTTCTGCCCAAGTGGATCGACAGTATTATCGCAATGCAAGGGCCATCCGATCGCCATATGGAACTGTGCTATGTTAGAGATGATCTGATTGGCTTTCTCTACGGAAAAGTCGACCACACTGATCACAAAGGGTTCACCAAGCCGGGGTATGGCTATATCATGGAATTCTATGTGTGCCCACAGTACCGGCGAAAGGGATATGGAAAGAGGATGTTCCTGCATATGGAGCATCTGTTCCGCAAGAATGGAGCAAAACGGATGTACTTAACCGCAGATCCCGTTACCGGAAAGCCATTCTGGGAAGCAATGGGATTTGTAAACACTGGTGAGCAATCACCCGAAAACAAGCTGGATATTTATGAGAAAGATGTGTCCTGCCCAACGTTTGAGAATGGGAAATTACTACCGCTTTCCAAAGAAACTGCAGCACAGATTTCCCAATGGGAGTATGAAGCGCCCTATGAAGCATACAGCATCAAGGGGCACCACGATGAATATCTGATGGACGAATCCACTTGGGGGAGAGAACAGTTCTGCCTTGTCCTTGACGGAACCCTTTTGGGACAAGTATCCTGCCAGTATGAGGGGGAGAATCTCTGGGTCGGCTGGTCCATGGCGCCGCAGTTCTGTGGAAAAGGAAACGGCGCGGCTTTTGTTGCTCGCTGCGTCAATGAAATCTGCCGGGTCAAGGGTCACATCGGACGGGTGCTCCTTCGTGTTTCGGCCCGCAACAAACGTGCGATCAAAGCATACCAAAGGGCGGGCTTCCGGTATGTGGAAACCATACAGGATGAAATCGCTTATTCCGACAATATGGAGGACTTCTGGGTAATGGAACTGTAACCGCAGGTGCAAGGGCGCTCCGGGAAACCGGAGCGCCCTTCAGATTGGCAAAAACCTTGTTGGAGTTCGCGCCCGTAGGTACAAAACATGAAAACCGACATATAAAATGAACCGGAATTTCCGAAAAAGTGTGTTGACAAATCCTTCCCCTGGTGGTATAGTTATCCGTGGTTAGAAGAAACTAACTACCAAGAAAGGAAGGACGCGGCCATGAATCTGTTGGATGCTCAGGACGGTGTGGAGTACATTGTTCGCCGGATCGAG
>JAZNYB010000019.1:0-4730 GCA_045594185.1 Faecousia sp.
TGGTTACTCTGGGTGAGCAGAAAATCAAACTCACCTATGAAGATGCTATGGAAATCTTTATTGTGACCGTGGAAGCGGCACCAACGGAACCCCCTACGGAGGCTCCAACGGAAGCAACTGTGCCACCGGCGGAAGAACCTACTGAGCCTGTGGAAGAAACCATGTCCCCGGAAGCACCCACAGAGGTCACCGGAACAGAGCCTACAGCAGCACAGAACAGCACCGTAACTACCGGTCAGGCAACCGGAAATGAGAAGCCTTCCCAGAAAGAGCCGGATGATGGCGGCAATAACACCCTGGTTGTGATTCTGATTGTGGTCGCAGCGATTCTGGGCGCTGGGGTTGGTGTGCTGTCAGTTCTGCTTCTTAAGAAAAAAAGCCGCTGATTAGCGGTATCTTGCAAAAGTAAAACATTTACCCAGGGAGTGAAACACAATGGCAAAAAAAATTATTGGTATCGTTCTGGTTATAGCCGCCTTGCTTGCTGTTTTTTTGGGCATTAAGTCCGGCAACAACGATAATCAAGGGATTATTGAAAATGCCGTCTACCTTGCAGACGGAAAGGTTCTGCCTGAAAACGAGGGAAAGGTTGTCATCGTTACCGGAAAAATGGATGCCCCCTTGCCCTTCGTTGACAAGGAGACGGGGATTGCGCTTCACAGCATGATAAACTATCGCCGGGTGGAGAAGCTGGGGATCCATCAGGAAACAGAAGATTCCAGGGAAGAGTGGTCCTGGAACACGACCGTCAGCGAAAATGATTACGGCGGAAGCAAGAAAGTGATTGCTCCCGGCGTTACGCTGGGGGAATTTGCCCTTGCAGAAGAGCTCCTCCAGTCGATCAGTATTACAAGTAACCGGAAAACCTACGACAAAAAAGAGCTGAACCGAGCAGGGTGGAGCCAATTTGAAGATGACGGTAAGGTGTATTTGTATAAAGGAAATTACATGCCCTATGAAGATGAACTTGTGGGATTTGATTACTTAGACTATCTGGGCACCTTGCGTGTAACCTATGACGAAATGTCCCCGGAAGATACGCTGGAATATACCATAATCGGTATGCAAAAGGACGGTGCGCTCCGGAAGGCAGAGGGCTTGGATCTGCGGGCAGTCCACTCCGGGGAACTGACCAGAGAGGAACTTCTGGACTATGCCGCTTCCAGTGCCAAAACCGCTACGATCACATGGATCGCCATTTCCGCTGTGCTGGCAGTTCTGGGAATCCTGTTGATCCTCAAGAGGAAAAGACCTGCGGAGGAAGCAGATGAAAACCCGGAAGTATGGGAAGACACGGAAGTATGGGAAGACACGGAAGGTTAAGTGTCTGCCGAACAATGGACTGAGAGAACTTGCAATGAATATGACAGGAGGAATTTATGTGAAACGACTGCTGGCCTTTGTGCTTGCCTGTGCGCTTCTGCTTTCCCTTGGGGCTTGTGGACAGAAGCCTGAAGCACCCACCGAAGCACCGTCTATTTCCAACCCACCCCCTACGCTGCCTGCCTTCCCGGATAGTACAGACCCTCAAGACAGTACGCCCCCTGAGACGGACCCCACCCCTCAGGACCCTACGGAACCCCAGGAAACGGAGGAAACCCAGATCCAGGTGCCCGGTATCGAGCCCCTTGAGGTGCTTGTGGGCAGCCATTATATTTACGAATACTCCGAGACTTATGTGCCGCTTTGCACCATTTTGTGGGATAGCATCATTTTGTCTGATGATGATGCGGCGCAGTACCCACTGTTGGTAAATGCCCTGCGGGAGTGGAATCAGATCGAGTGGGATCTGTCCTACGAGAGAAAAGACAGCTTGCTTCCTGAGGCACAAAAGGCTGCCGATGAGCAGGGAGCCTACTTTGGAGGCTACTCCTACCATGGAGAAGCTACGGTTCATCGGGCAGACAGCCTGATTTTCAGTGCTTGCAGCAGCTACAATGCGTATACCGGAGGCGCCCATCCCTTTAGCACCGACTACGGTTTGAATGTGGACCCCACCACCGGCGAAACCGTTACCATTGACCAGATATTTACAGATATGTCCCTCCTGCCCGGCATTTTGGAGCAGGAGCTGAAGCTGCAATATGACTACATCCCTCAGGAGAGTTTCGACGGCATCGAGGAGATTCTGGTAAACCATACCCCGGAAGCGTACTGCTGGACCATAGGCTATCAGGGCATCCGGTTCTATTTCGGTGCCTCGGAGCTGACTGCGGGGGCATTGGGCGAGCTGGAGGTTACGCTGTGGTTCGATGCCTATGCAGACTTGATTGACCCTGCCTATTTCCAGACCCCGGAGGGCGGCTATGCTGTAAAGCTGACACAGCAGGGGGCAAATTATGTAGATCTGAACCCCGGCGATGACCAGAGGGATCTGCTGTATGCCTACCCGAACGAGGAGGACGGCACCGTAACCGTTGGCAGAAACGATATGTTTGCATATTCGTCTGACGATTCCTACTTCTATAGCATGGATGCCTGGTTGGTCACCCCGGATAACAGGAATTTCTATGTATATCTGGACTGCATCAGCGACAGCGACTATCACACCATGCTGGTTTACGATGTGTCCGGCGAGGAGCCTCGTTTTGTGGCGGAGCTGGATGGCGGCGGTTTCATGGGTGTATATAAAACCGACTATGAGATGGGTGCTGCCTGGTTTGAACCCCTTTTCAACGATCCCGCTGTATTTACGCTGGGAACCAGAATTGATCTTCTGGGAACCATGACCGGCCACAAGACCTATCATATTGACCCCGCTTCCGGTGTTCCTGTGGCAGAAGCGGAGTATTACACACTGCCTGAGGATCAGGAGCCTTTGACCTCCAAAATCCCTCTGGAGGTGCAGATCCTTCCTGAACAGAAGACGGAAACCCTCCCGGAGGGCACTGTGTTCCGCTTCCTGCGTACCGACTACGAATCTTATGTGGATATGCTGCTGGCAGATGGCCGGGAGTGCCGGATCCCGGTAAAGCGGGAAGGCTGGTACGGTTATGTGAATGGCATACCGGAGGAAGAATGCTTCGACGGCCTGATGTATTCCGGCTGATCCCCGAGAATACCGGCTTTTCATAAACAGAGCGATTTTGTACCACATCTAAAATAAAAGGAGGAAACTGTAATGAAAAGAACTATCAGCCTGTTCCTGGCACTGGTGATGCTGCTTGGCATAGTTCCCGTTATGACGCAGGAGGCAAGTGCAGCAGCGATCCACAAGGTCTATTCCTTTGAAGGGTTGAAAAATGCCCTGGAGGACCCTGAGGCGAAAGAGGTCTATGTGGAGAGGGAAATCATCTATACCTATACCTACGAGGACAGCATCAACGGTGTTCCTGTTCCCGAGATCCATGTCAAGGGTGAAAAGACCCTGTATACCCAGGGCTTCCTGATCGCCTGTATTGACGAATCCAACATCAATTTAGGCAAAAATCAAAATGCCGACGGCTTGGAGCGCACATTGATCACCGTTGAAAAGGGTGCTACGCTGATTATCGATGCTCCCAACGGAAATGCTGACTGGGATTTTGAAGATATCAATTATTATTATAAGAAGAGCGGCATCTTCCACGGCGGCGCATTCCTGGACAAGAATCACCACTACCAAAAGATCGTCAAGCGAAACCTCTTCGATGTTTACGGAACGCTTGTTCTCAACGGAGGCAAATATATTTCCGGTGGCTGTAAATATTACGAGAATTACTATTGGCTCTGGACGACATTCGATCATGACGCATTGTGGGGCAACACCCTTACCGTCCAAAAAGACGGCCATGCCGTTGTAAACGATGCCGAGTTGATCTCCTACGGTTGCGATGTGGATGTGCGCAACATTACCGTCAACGCACAACCGGGCAGCAAGCTGGATATCAACAAGTCCAAGATCTACGGCTCTTTAGGCGCAAGGCCCTTGTACGCCCACAACAGTGATATCCGTATCCGCGGCGGCGAATTCCATAAGTATGACGCGGATGAAATGCGTATTATGTCCTCCGAGCCATTTAAGACCAAAGAATTTGATGCCGATCCCCGCTTTGGTATTCCCGACGACGCCTGGAAGAATGACAGTGCATACATGACCATCACCACCTATGAGACGGACAGAGACGAGAAGGTCTACAGAACCACTTCGGAAAAGCAGGCACTGGATCTCTCCGCAGAGCATCCCGAGCTCTCAGTCGTATGTATGAAATACTCTGCCTATAACCACAGCCTCTGCAGGCTGCAGTCCGATGTGACCAACAACGGCTATCAGGTGGGCACCAAGAACCAATATGCCGACACCATTACCTTCAATCCGAAGACCGGTACGGCAAAGCTCCTATGGCGACACGCTCCCTTCTATGTCAGCAACGAGTACAATCCCTACCATGACGCTAAATTTGAGTGGCGCATTTGGAAGGGCAGACCGGAAGGCGAAGAATACCTCAACCCCGACTACACCTATTCCACATCCAAAGACGTTTTCTACATAGATCTTCAGAAAATGAAGGATATCCCGTGGGCAGATTCTCCCGTTTGGACGGTCGAGTGCTATTCCTACGAGTACCTCAACAGCGAGGACGAAATCGGTGAATGCTTTGACTATACCGACATGGTCACAGTGAACATCGATGCTCTGAGCTTTGCCTCCCAGACCCCCAACATGGGCGGCGAATACACCATGGACTACGACTATACTGTCGGTGAGAGTGCCAAGTTCGGCTTTAGCGCAACGGCGCTGCCTTCCGCAT
>JAZNYB010000020.1:0-10764 GCA_045594185.1 Faecousia sp.
ATTCAAATTGGGTCCATGTGATGTCAACAACTTTCTTTTGCGACATGATTAAGCCAACCTCTCAATTTACAGAAATACACGTTTTATGCCTATCAAAAGTCTGTGCCCGTATATGTGAGTATTATACTATAGACCTTCGCAAGATACAAGTATACCACATTCGATCTTTGTGAGAAGTGAAGAATTGTACCAATATATTTGGCCACATTGAACTTCCAAGCGAATGTTTCAAGTACGAAGAATTAGGCAGAAGCATTCACAGCCCAAATTGTCGCCCTACACTTCGTGATCACACTTTCCCTTTGTACCATGTTGATAGTAACATCTTTCGTCCTTGTGAGCAGGGAAAGATTGACAAATCTCAGATCAACCGAAATGTCGAAGACATAAATAAAAATATACGGACCAACTAATGGTTAGCAAACTCACAATTCAAATATACATTTAGTTCAAACACCAATTTGACCATTTTTAGCAGGATCGAAATGCCGAGAACCTCTGTAGTTCCGGGTTTCTCTGGTATTTCAGTCATTAAAGACTTTGCAAAAAATATACATTAAGTTCAAAACTGCCAAAAATCCCGAATGCGAAAGCGTTCGGGATTTTTACTTATTACCTTTTCACTATTCACTCTTCACTAAAAACGCATTCGGGATTTTTGGCAAAGCACCGCTTAAACTGATGAATAATGAATGATTGCTTTGCCGTAAGATATGTGATAGAATGTATACAATCGGAAATCGGGGGGACTTCGTATGAGGGATAATGATCTGAAACCTTTGGAAGATGCCACGCCGAACATATTATTCACAGCTTTTAAGGGAAACGCGAACCCCTCCTTTCAACTGGTCAATCAACTGGGCGGCAGCACTCTGTTCCTGACCAATTCCTTTTCAGGCTTGGAAAAAGAAATCGAAGCTCTGAAGGAGGAATTTGGCGCAATATGTATGTTTGGTGTGGATAAGCATTTGACCGGAGAGGTCAGAATCGAAGCCTGTGCCGAATATAACCATGCGACGATCCCCAGCGAACTGGATATACCGGCGTTATCCGGTCAAATGGCTTCTTATCAAATAAGACATCATATATCCCATACACCGACAAAGTATTTGTGCAACGCCGCTTACTATCATATGCTGCGGAAAAACAGGCATACCGTTTTCATTCATATTCCATCGTGCAAGGGAATGGATGATGACTTCATGGCACAACTGGTCAAATTATTCACCGACCTTGCAGCGCTTGGTTCAGGGATGTAAAGCCTTTCCATGAATACCCCCGCAACTTATAAAAAATATGGGTGTCACCCCGGAACTTCCCAAGGGTGACACCTCTTTTTTATTCAATTTCCCACAGCTTGATCTCTTTCGCTTTTTCGTAAAGCTTTACATAGCTGTCATATCGGCTTGCCCCGATCTTTCCCTTTTCCAGCGCCTCCCTTACGGCGCAGCCCGGTTCTTTCAAATGGGCGCAGTCGTGGAAACGGCACTTGCCCACAAAAGGCGCGAAATCCGGGAAGGCATATTGGAGATTTTCTTTGAGAATGATCTCCATTTTTTCCGTATCAAAGGAGGAAAAACCGGGAGTATCGGCAACAAAGGTGGTATCGTCCAGCTTGTAGATCTCCACATGGCGGGTGGTATGCCTGCCTCTGCCCAGCTTTTCCGACACCTCTCCCACAGGCAGGGCAAGGTTGGGACACAGCCGGTTCAAAATACTGCTTTTTCCCACCCCGGAGTTGCCGGTAAACGCCACGAACCTGCCGGAAATCGCCTGCCGCAGCTCCTGCACTCCCGCTCCGTTCTCAGCACTGGTGCAAACCACCTGAAATCCCGCCTGGCGATAGATGTTCTCCAGCTTTTCACCGGGATCAAGGTCTGTCTTGTTGACACACAGGATCACCGGCACATTCTGATTTCCCGCAATGGCTGCCACCCGGTCAATGAGAAAGGGCTCTGTCACCGGGTTTACATTGGCGCAGAACACCACAAGGGCATCCAGATTCGCCACCGCCGGACGGATAAAGCTGTTTTTCCTCGGAAGGATCTGCTCCACCATGCCCTTGCTTCCGGAGAGGGATATTTCCACCAGATCTCCGGTGAGGGGGGAGAGCCCTTCCTTGCGAAAATGCCCTCTGGCACGGCAGGTGACCATCCCCTGCTCCGTTTCCACTTCGTAAAAACCGCTCAAAGAGCGAATAATTCTTCCTGTCATTCGGTCACCGTAAATACCAGTGTAATGCTTTCCGTGCCTTCCACAGAGAAGTCCACCCGGAAGCTTGCCTCACGCTTGCCGTTCACATAGAAATCGTAGTATACGACACCGTTTCCATCCAGGCTCATGGGAACCTGAGTGATCCCCGGCTCTACCACAAATTCATCCGCAACAGGCTCGCCGTTCTGATAGACCTGAATACTGTATGCCGTGGTGATGCCCTCAGGGAGCTGGAATACCACGGTTTTGGAAACCATGGGCGGCTCCGTAGGCTCTGTCTCCTGCGGCCCTGCGGAAATGGTCAGCTTAATGACCGTCCCCTCCGGCACTTCCTCTCCATCGGCTACGCTCTGGGTCAGAACCTCGTCCTTGGTGGCATCGCTTTCCACACTCTCGTACTCGCACTTCAAATTATAGTCCTTCAAAATGCTGGAAGCCTTGGAGATGTCCATGCCCACCACATTTGGAACCTTGGTGTAGACGATGCTGCTGCCTGTGCTGACCACAATAGTCACCGTACTTCCGGCGGCAACCGTCTCCCCTTCTCCCGGCTCTGTGCGGATGACACAGCCTTCCTTCACTTCCTCGCTGGATTCCTCCGTGAACACCAGATTCAGTGCCATGTCGGTCTTATTGTCCAGTGCCAGCTTTACCGTATCCTTGGTTTTGCCGCTGTAGTCCTCCATAACCATGGTCAAGGGTCCCTTGCTGACCCAAAGGGTGACAGTCTGCCCCTTGGTCAATGTCGCTCCCGCAGCAGGCTCGGTTCTGGTGATGCTTCCGGTTTCCACCTCAGAGCTGTTTTCCTCATCAAACATGACCGTAAGACTCAAATCCTTCAGCTCATCCAAAAGCGTCTTGGCGTTGTCCTTGGTTTTGCCAGCCAGATCCGGCATTTCGTCAGTCTGCACACCAAGGCTGACCACAAACTTAATTTCCGTTCCCTCTGCCACGATGGTATGCGCCAGAGGATCCTGAGAGATGATCTGCCCGGCGGGATACTGGTCATGGAAGGTATAGGTATCGTCTGTCAGCTTGAACTTGGGGTAGTCCTCCTTGTCCAGCGCATCATAGACCTCCCCCACAAAATTGGGGACTTCAACAGAAATGGGATCACCATTGTCTCTGCTGCCCAAAACGCTTACCAAAAGCACAATGATCGCAATGAGCAAAACGGCGGCGCAGGAAATAATGGCAATGAGCATACCCTTATTGCTCTTTTCCTCCTCCGGTTCAGGCTGCGGTGCTTTTCTCTGAGGAGATCTGCTCCCGGATGCGGGTCTGCCGCTACCGGACTGGGGCGGTCTGGGACGAGCCGCGCCTGCCGCTCTCTGCGCAGCGGTCTTGGGCTTCTGCGCCCCACTCGGACGGGGCATGACAGGAGGCGGCACCGGAATCGAGCCGTAGTTAAACAGCATATTGGGATCTGTGCGGAACGCCTCTAAATCATAGAGCATAGAGGTAATGGTGGTATGCCGCTGATCCGGATCAACAGACATTGCCCGCATAATGATCTGCTCCAGCCCTCCGGGAATATTGGGGTTCAGGGTGCTGGGCATAGCCGCACCCCCGGCGATATGCTGCAAAGCAACCGCCACAGGGGATTCCCCGTCATAAGGCGGTATTCCTGTGAGCATTTCATACATTACAACGCCCAAGGAATAAATATCCGAACGGCTGTCCACTCTGCCGCCCTTTGCCTGCTCCGGGGAAATATAATGCACCGAGCCCAAAGCTTCCTTGGTCAGGGTATTCTGTGAGGACATGACCCGGGCAATGCCGAAATCCGTGACCTTTGCCGAGCCGTTTTTCAGAATCATCACATTATGGGGCTTGATGTCCCGGTGAACGATGCCCTGATTGTGGGCGTGTTCCAAGGCTCTGCCGATCTGCTGGGCAAAATGGAGGGACTCCTTCCAATTGAGATACCCACCCCGGCGTTCAATATATTGCTTCAGGGTGATGCCGTCCACCAGCTCCATAACAATGTAATCCGCGTCTCCTTCCGTAGAGACATCGTATACATTGACGATGTTGGGATGGTTCAGCATGGCGACCGCCTGACTTTCCGCATGGAAGCGGCGGCGGAACTCCTCATCCTGAGAATAGTCATCTTTTAATATTTTTAAGGCAACCAATCGGTTCAGCCGATGGCATCTTGCCTTATAAACCACTGCCATGCCCCCGGTGCCGATCACTTCCAGGATCTCATACCGGTTGTCCAGCAGGCGGCCTATGTATTTATCCATATAGAGAACTCCTTTCATCCATGGGCGACACTCAATTGACCTGCACCAGAATACTGGTCACATTGTCCGGCGCGCCCCGCTCCTTCGCGATCCCCAAAAGCCGCTGACAGCATTGCTGTTTATTGACTCCGTGGATCACTTCAAAGAGGATCTCCTGTTCATCTACCAAATTGGAAAGACCGTCACTGCACAATAGCAGATAGTCTCCCTTCCTGACTCCCACATGGAACACATCACATTCCACGGAGGGTTCTGTTCCGATTGCCCGGGTAATGAGATTCTTTCCCGGATAAGTCCTTGCCTGCTCCGGGGTCAGCTCTCCCCGATGAAGCATGAGCTGAACCAGGGAATGGTCTGTGGTAATGCACCGCACCCCATCCCAGTTGAGGAAATACCCCCGACTGTCGCCTACATTGACCACAGTGCAGGAATTTCCCTCAATGTATGCCGCCACCAAAGTTGTTCCCATGCCCGCAAAGTCGGCAAACTGCTGTGCCTGGTCAAAAACCGTATCATTTGCCAGCTTCACAGCCTTGCGAAGCATCTGCTCCCTGTCCTGAGGGTTCATGCCATCCACACGGGTACGCTCCACCGCCTGAACAAAGATATCCAAAGCCAAGGCACTGGCAATATTGCCGGATTTAGCACCGCCCATGCCGTCACAAACAACGCACAAAAGACAGCTTGTCCCAAAGGGTTTGATTTGATAAGTGTCCTGGTTCTGTGTGCGCACACAGCCGGGATCTGTCAAGCCCCACACTTGCACAGGCGTTCCCTCCTTTTCTCTGGTATCTGTATATTGTAGCAGTTATTTTGCAAGATTGCAACGGTTTGCGCCCGATTATTATGAAATAATGGGAATTTTCCGTTTACTGTCCCCTACTCTTTTCGTAATTTCTCCGCAACTGACCGCAGGAGGCATCAATGTCCCCGCCCAGAGTTCTTCTCACCGTTGCCGTCACGCCTCCATCCTCTAAAATCTGCTGAAACCGGGCAACTGCCTTTCGGGTACTGGGGTGCAGAGGACTTTCCGCCACCTCATTTAAGGGGATGAGGTTCACATGACAAGGCAGCCCCTTCAGCTTTTTCAGAAGGATCCGGGCGCAGTCCTCAGTGTCGTTCACATCCCGGATCATGGCATACTCAAAGGAGATCCGCCGCCCGGTGATCTCATAATAATCCCGGCAGGCCTGCAGCAGCATATCCACAGGATACGCCTTGTTCACAGGCATAATGGTGTTTCGTATCTCATCCGTGGGGGCGTGGAGGGAAACAGACAAGGTAAGCTGCAGCTTCTTTTCTGCCAGCTTTTTGATTCTGGGCACAAGTCCGCAGGTGGAAAGGCTGATGTGGCGCATACTGATGTTCATTCCTTCAGGACTGTTCACCAATTCCAAAAACCGCATAACTGTATCAAAGTTGTCCAGAGGTTCTCCGATGCCCATAAGGACGATATGGGAAACGGGAAGTCCGGAATCCAAGGAAGTAAAAAGCACCTGATCCAGCATTTCCGAGGGAGCAAGACGGCGCACCAGTCCCCCTTGGGTGGAGGCGCAGAAGGCGCAGCCCATGGCACAGCCCACCTCGGAGGAGATGCACACCGTATTTCCATAGTGGTAGCGCATGAGGACAGTCTCCACGCAGTTGCCGTCAGCCAGCCGCCACAGATATTTAATTGTGCCGTCCCTTGCGGATTCCTGCTTGCGAACCACCTTGGGGGCGGTAATATGGTAAACCTCGTCCAGCTTGACCCGAAGGTCTTTGGACAGGTTTGTCATGTCCTCAAAGGAGGTCGCCCCCCGGTGAAGCCAGGAATAGATCTGCCCTGCCCGGAAAGCAGGAAGCCCCAGCTCCTTCATGGCAAGCTTCATTTCCTCCAGGGTCATGGATTTGATGTCGGTTTTCATTGCTTCCTCCGCATTTTACAGATAAAAAAGCCGTCCGTGTGGTACTGTCCCTGCAGCAGCCGCAGCATACCGCTTCCATCGTTATGGATGGATTCCGGCAAGGGCAAGGGCTCTAAGATAAAATCGGGATTTTCTTTCAGGAAGGCTTCCACGACCCCCTGATTTTCCCGGCGCAAAATGGTGCAGGTGGAATACAGCAGCACTCCGCCTTTTTTCACATACCTTGCTTGATTGTTTAAGATTTTAAGCTGAATATCCGGTAGTGCCGCCGTCTGACCCAGCTCCTTGTAGCGAATATCCGGCTTTTTGCGGATGATCCCCAAGCCGCTGCAAGGGGCATCCACCAAAACAACATCCATCTGCCCCGCCCATTCCGGCACAAATTGAGCGGCATCCTGATGTTTCACCGTCACGCAGGTAAAGCCCAAACGCTCCCCGCTTTTTTCAATAAGGGACAGCTTGTGCTTGTGAATGTCGCAGGAGGTCAGCTCTCCCTGGTTTTTCATATCCACAGCGGCGGCAAAGCTCTTCCCCCCGGGAGCGGCGCAGGCATCCAAAACCTTCATTCCCGGAAATATCCCGGCACAGCGCACCGCCAATCGGGAAGCCGCATCCTGCACATAGAATCTCCCTTCCCGGAAGGCGGCCAGCTTGTCCAGACTCCCAACGCCGGAAACCAAAACACAGTTCTCCAGCCATGGATGATCTTTGCTCGTTCCCCCGGCTTCGCTGATCTCCTTGTGAAGCTGCTCCATGGTGCCTTTTAAGGGGTTGAGCTGCACCACCGTCTCCGGGGCATCGTTGTCTGCACGCAAAACCATTTCCAGTTCTTCTGCCGTCATTTCTCTTGCCAAAAGGTCAACCAGCTCTTTCGGGTGAGAATAGCGGACAAACAGATCTTCCGGGGGCGTGAGCTTTTCTTTTTGCCGCAGGGCGTTACGCAAAACACCGTTAATGAGTCCTGCTGCCCGGGCGTTGGCGTATTTCTTCCCCTGCTCCACCGCTTCGTTCACCGCGGCGGAAGGGGGAATTTTATCCAAAAACAGGATCTGGTACAGCCCCAGGCGCAAAATATCCAGCACCACAGGCTGCAAATCCTTCAGCTTTCCCTTGACCAGATTTCCTAAATGGTGATCCAGCAGTCCACGGTTTTGCAAAACGCCGTAGCAAAGCTGGGCAGCCAGTGCCGCATCCCGGCGGTCTAAGTGGTGGGTGAGGGTATATTCTTTCAGCACCCCATCCGACCATGCTCCCTGCTTCCGGCAGGCGATCAGGGCGCCAAGGGCAGTCTTTCGTGCAGGCATATTGACTCCTACTTTCCCAAAGGATGTCCCCGGAAGTAATCCGGCGCGCTCATTCTCTTTCCTCCGTCGGCTTGCAAAGTTCTGATTTCCAGCACCCCGCCGCCACCGCAGGCCATTTCCAACCCGGTTTTCGTCACGCCCAGAGGAGTTCCGGGGGCTTCTGTGGTCTTTTTGTCCAAAACGGCGGCAGTGTAGACCCGGAAGCGTTTACCCTCCAGAGTCATTGTTGCCACAGGCCAGGGGTCTAAGCCACGGAT
Source organism: Faecousia sp. (assembly GCA_045594185.1). Classification (GTDB taxonomy): domain Bacteria; phylum Bacillota; class Clostridia; order Oscillospirales; family Oscillospiraceae; genus Faecousia. The sequence goes on from JAZNYB010000020.1 coordinate 7,932, forward strand.
GTGATTCTTGATCTCCAAAGGTGTCTTCTCCCAGTCAATGGGACACATGGATTTATCCAGCATGGGAGCAAAGGTTGCTTCCTCATGGTTCTGGGGCACTGCGGTCACTTCTTCTCCCGCTTCTATCCGGCGCAGGGTGTCTGCCAGCAGCTCGCCGCCAATTTTTGCCAGACGGTCTAATAAGCTCTGGGCATTTTCCTCCGGGTGGATGGGTGTTTTCCGCACCTGGATCATGTCTCCGGCATCCAGCTCCGCCTGCATATACATGGCAGTAACACCGGTTTCCTCAAAGCCCCTCAAAATCGCCCATTGCACAGGACCGGAGCCCCGAAGCTGGGGAAGAACGCTGGCATGGATGTTGATACAGCCCTTTTCCGGAATGTCCAGCACCCTCTGGGGAAGAATCTTACCATAGGCGACCACGGCGATCACATCCGGCTTTAAGCCCCGCAGCTCCTCCACCACGGTATCATTCTTAAAGGTCGTGGGCTGATACACCGGGATGCCCGCCCTCACTGCCACCTGCTTTACGGGAGACTGGGTCAGCTTCATACCCCGGTTCTGGGGTGTATCCGGCTTGGTATACACTGCTCCAACGGAAATTCCTTCTTTCAGCAGCTTTTCCAGACAGGCAGCCGCAATATCTGGCGTACCCATAAACACCACATTCACGGAAACTCCCCCTTATTCCTCGTCGTATTCGTCTTCGTAGTCCTCGTCGTACATTTCTGCCACTTCTTCCTCGGTGAGCCAGCGGATGACCTTTTCCGTGTAGAGATGTCCGTCCAAATGCTCCAGCTCATGGCAGAAGCACCGGGCAACAATTTCCTCACCTTCAGCTTCAAACCACTGACCATTCCGATCCTGCGCCCGCACCTTGGCATAGTAGGGCCGCTTCACCAGTCCCCACTTTCCGGGCACGCTGAGACACCCTTCCGGGCCTTCCTGCTCCCCGGACTGCTCCAGCATTTCCGGATTCACCAGCTCCAGAACCTGGTCGCCAATGTCCACCAGCACCACCCGGCGCAAAATACCCACCTGAGGAGCGGCAAGACCCGCACCCTGCGCTTCCTCCAAAGTATCTCTCATGTCGTCCAGAAGGCGGTGGAGTTTAGAATCAAAGCTGGTCACCGGACGGCATACCTTGTGCAGACAAGGCTCCTGATCGGTCATAATATTTCTCAATGCCATAGTAAAAGCATCCTTTCTTTCGTCATATTGTGTAATAATAATCGTGGTTCAAATTTTGGTTTGGCGGTCTGATCCACCACTGAAAAATCAAATCCATCCCCGCAGGGGATACCACAGTCTATTCGTTATTCCCTATTCTCTATTATCTGCTCACTCGTAGCCGTTCACATCCACAAATACCGACACGCCCTTGTTTTCCTTATCCTTGGGAAACTCCCTCAGGGCTTGTCCCAAAATCTGCCGCAGGAGCTTACTCCCCTTTGCCCTCAGGGTCAGGCAATAGCGGTAATGATAATTCACCCTTCCGATCACCGCCGGGGCAGGGCCTAAAAGGAGGGTTTCTCCCACTTGGGGTTGTCCCACAAGGGCATCCCCCAGACGATCCCGGAACACAGTCGCCCGGGACTGCACCCGTTCCTCCTCCAAACCGAAAAAGGTGATGGTATACAAGTCTCCAAAGGGCGGGCATCCCTTGATCTCCCGCAGACCGACCTCCAGATCAAAAAAGCTGTCGTAGTCCTGTTTGGAGGCAAGGGTAATGACCTGATGGGCAGGGGTCATGGTCTGAATGAGAGCCTTTCCTGCCTTTTCTCCCCGACCGGCTCTGCCAACCACCTGCGTGAGCATATTAAAGGTCGTTTCCGCCGCCCGGTAGCTGCTGACATATAAAGACAAATCCGCATCCAGTACCCCAACCAAAGTCACATCCGGAAGATTTAACCCCTTGGTCACCATCTGCGTACCCAAAAGGATGTGCATTTTCTCCTCTTGAAACCGCTCCAGGATCATTTCGTGGGTATTGGCGGCACTGACGGTATCGGCATCCATGCGGGCAACCTTAACACCGGGGAAGAAATCCTCCAGCTCCTGCTGCACCCGCTGTGTGCCTGCGCCGACCTCCTTCAAAAGCCCTCCACAAACACCGCATTTCCGCCGCATAGGGACAGAAAAGCCGCAGTAGTGGCACATGAGCCGCCCGTTGGCACTGTGATAGGTCAGGCGCACACTGCACCGGGGACATTCCGGCACTTCTCCGCAGCTCATGCACTGCATCATGCGGCTGGCACCCCGGCGGTTGAGAAACAGCACCGCCTGCTCCCCTTTTTCCATGGTTTCCCAAAGCGCGTCCCGCAAAGGCTGGCTCAAAACGGTATCATTGCCCCTTTGCAGCTCTTTTTTCATGTCCACCACCTCTACCTGAGGAAGATTTTTGCCGTTGTATCTCCCGGAAAGACGGTGTAGGCTGTAAATGCCGGTTTTCGCCCGGTGCATGGTTTCCACAGAAGGGGTAGCGGAGCCCAGAAGCACCAGAGCCTTTGTTTGATAACCCCGGAAGATCGCCGTTTCCTTGGCGCAATACCGGGGAGAATTTTCTGATTTATAGGAGTGTTCCTGCTCCTCGTCCAAAATGATCAGTCCCAAATCCTTGCAAGGAGCAAAGACCGCCGAACGAGTACCTATGACCAGCCGCGCAGACCCATCCCGGACACGCTTCCATTGGTCGTACCGCTCTCCTGCGCTTAAAGTGCTGTGGAGAACAGCCACATCATCCCCAAAATACGCTGCCATCAAACTGAGAAGCTGTGGCGTCAGGGCGATCTCCGGCACCAGCAAAATGGCACTTTTCCCCTGAGACAGGGTA
>JAZNYB010000021.1:0-4567 GCA_045594185.1 Faecousia sp.
GGCACCTACTTTGAGATGCTGGGCAACTTCTCCTTCGGTGACTACTTCAAGCATGAAGCCATCGCCTGGAGCTGGGAGTTCCTGACCAAGGTGGTAGGACTTGACCCTGTCCGCCTGTACCCCTCTATCTATGAAAGTGACGAGGAAGCCTTCCAGATTTGGCACGAAGAAATCGGCATCCCTGCTGATCGCATTTTCCGACTTGGCAAGGAAGACAACTTCTGGGAGCATGGCTCAGGCCCCTGCGGTCCCTGCTCTGAGATCTACTACGACCGTGGAGAGAAGTACGGCTGCGGAGAACCCGGCTGTACCGTAGGCTGCGAGTGTGACCGCTATATGGAGGTCTGGAACAATGTTTTCTCCCAGTTCGACAACGACGGTCACGGCAATTACACCGACCTTGCCCAGAAGAACATCGTCACCGGCATGGGTCTGGAGCGTCTGGCGGTTGTGTGTCAGGATGTTTACAGTCTGTTCGATGTAGACACCGTTATGAACATCACCAACAAGGTAACCATGCTCACCGGTGCAAGCTATGGTCAGAGCCCCAAGACCGACATTTCCCTCCGTGTTATTACTGACCACATTCGGGCTTCCACCTTTATGATCGCTGACGGCGTTTTGCCCTCCAACGAAGGCCGGGGCTATGTGCTTCGCAGACTTCTCCGCCGGGCTGCCCGTCACGGAAAGCTTCTGGGTGTCAATAACCCCTTCCTCTTTGAGGTTGTGGAAACCGTTATTCAGGAGAATGAAGGGCACTACACCTATCTCCGGGAACGAGCCGACTATATCACCAGAGTGGTCCGCACTGAGGAAGAAAACTTCGCCCGCACCATTGACGGCGGCATGAAGATCTTTGCGGAAGTCCTTGCCGACCACAAGGCAAAGGGCGAGACGGTATTCTCCGGGGCTGATGCCTTCAAGCTGTACGACACCTACGGCTTCCCCATTGACCTGACTGCGGAAATGGTTGCCGACGAGGGCATGACCATCGATCAGGAGGGCTTTGCGAAGCTGATGCAGGAGCAGAAGGTCAGAGCCAGAGAAGCAAGAAAGGCTCTGGGCGATCTGGCTTGGGCCGGCATTGATCTGGGGCTGGACAACACCCCCACAGAGTTTACCGGCTATGAAAAGGATACCGACACTGCCAAGGTTCTGGCTGTATGCGTTGGCGAGGAGGTCACCGGCTGTATTGTGGGCGGTGAGCAGGGTATTCTGGTTCTGGATAAGACTCCCTTCTACGCCGAAATGGGCGGTCAGGTGGCTGACCACGGCACAATCACCGTAGGCGAGGCTGTCTTTGCGGTTTCCAATGTGCAGAAGGATAAGGCAGGCAAGTACCTGCATCACGGCAAGCTCCTGTCCGGAGAGATCAAGACGGACGATACCGCTGTTGCTGCCATTGATGTTTGCCGCCGCACTGCCATCCGCAGAGCCCACTCCGTGACCCATCTGCTGCAAACCGCTCTGAACCGGGTTCTGGGCGACCATGTCCATCAGGCAGGTTCTCTGGTTGAGCCCGACCGTCTGCGCTTCGACTTCACTCACTATGACGCCATCTCCAAAGAGGACATCAAGCGGGTAGAAGCCGAGGTTGTAAAGGAAATCCTCTCCGGCACCGCTGTGGAAACGCTGGTTCTGCCCATTGAGGAAGCCAAAAAACTGGGCGCAACGGCTCTGTTTGGGGAAAAGTACGGCGACACCGTCCGTGTAGTAAAAATGGGTGATGTTTCCATGGAATTCTGCGGCGGCACTCATCTGGACAACACTGCCAAGGCTGGTCTGTTCCACATCGTGTCTGAGGCCTCCGTTGCTTCCGGCGTTCGCCGTATGGAAGCCATCACCGGCCCTACTGTGCTGGAGCTGCTGGAACGGGAGAACGAAACCATCCTTCGTGCCGCGGAAGCCATCAAAGCAAACACTCCCGCAGAGCTGGTTCGCAAGGCAGAAGCCACTGTGCAGGAGCTGAAGGAAGCCAAGCGGGTCATTGAGCAGTATAAGGCAAAGGAATCCGCCGGCGGCGCGGATGCCATTTTGAAGAACGCAAAGGAAATCGGCGGGCTTCATGTGGCAGTAGCAAGGCTCACCGAGGGCGATGCCAACTCCCTGCGGAAGCTGGGCGATGTGCTGCGGGACAAGGATCCCATGGCTGTGGTGGTTCTGGCTCTGGTGGCTGAGAAGGTCACCTTCCAGGCAGTCTGCGGCAAGGATGCGGTTGCCAAGGGCATCAAGGCTGGCGATATCATTAAGACCATTGCCCCCATCTGCGGCGGCAAGGGCGGCGGCAAGCCGGATTCTGCCATGGGCGGCGGCTCTGACCTGACCAAGGTAGATGAAGCTCTGGCTGCTGTGGAAGACTTTGTTTCCTCTAAGTTCTGATTAAAATAACAAATCGCCGGAAGCGGGAGCAATTCCTGTTTCCGGCGGTTTTGTGTTTTTGGCTTGCTTGGTCTTTACAGTAATAGCAGGCTTAGCATCATGATTCCTGTATCGTGCAGCCCGTGGGCAATGGAAAGGGACAGCAGGGAGCAATTTTTCACTTTGACATAAAATGCGCCGTAGATAAAGCCAATTGCTGCGGTAATGCCAACCTGAATCAGACTGAAGCCCACGGGGAAGTGCCACAGTCCAAAAAGCAGAGCAGTGATGCCGCAGACAGCCCACGGCTTTTTGGTCAGTTTTTCCGTCAGACGAAACAGATAGCCACGGAACATCAATTCCTCTACAGGGCCAACGAACAGCATAAAGAAGATTACCTGCAATGGGACCATGTTCAATGATTCCGGTTTTGAGCCTAAAAAACCGGGATTCCCCGAAATGACGACAGGCAGAACTACCAAAACTGTAAGGCTGATAATCCCAGCAACCAATCCCCAGAGAAGCTGTTTGCCCAAATTTTCTCTACGATAGCCCAGGAATTGCCAAACATTGGTGCTAAGCTTACCGCAGCGCAGGAGGGTAAACAGAGCCATAAGCGCATAAATCACCATGTTGCCGAAAATCAGGCGAATGGGCTTACTTTCCGGCAAAAGACTTTTATAGCAAGGTGCAAGGAAAACGATTCCTATGTACAAAAGCATGGCAGCAAGAATCTCAAGTTTGATTTTTGTGTCTTTGGTCATAGTTTTTCTCCTTGGATTCTTAAAAATATTCGTAAAATTAATCGTTGATTTTTGCGGCGAAATGGTGTATCCTAAAGGCAGAAGGGAGGCGCATAGTATGCCAACGATCAAGCCTGTATCGGATCTGCGAAATTATGGAGAGGTTTTGCGGGATGTAGCTGTGGGACAGCCGGTTTTCCTGACCAAAAATGGCCATGGCAGATATGCCGTGTTGGATATTGAAGAATACCGCCAGTATGAAATCCTTATGGCTCAGAAAAAACTGCTCACTGAATTGGAGAAAGGCCGCCGCTCCGGGGAGGAGGAAGGATATTTCTCTCTGGATGATGTAGAAAAAGAAGTGTAAATGCAAGGAGCTGTACCTCAATAGGAGTGCCTTTTTCACGATATCGCAAACACCACCCGAAAGCAAGGCGTTCCGGGTGGTGTTACTTTATGGCGCTTTAGCTGGTCTTTGCCCACAGCCACAGGTCTTCCATCTTCTGGGTCTGCTCTGTGGTGAGAGGAAGGAAGCCCTGACCTCTTGCCAGAACATCCTCACTGGGATAAGCGGCGGGGTTGGCTACCACTTCGGGGTCGATATACTCCTTGGCAGCAGTCTCAGCAGTGCCGTAGCCCAGCCATTCCATGTTTCCGCCGGCAATGTCAGGTCGGCACAGGAAGTTGATGAACAGCTCCGCAGCCTCCTTATTCTGGCAGCAGGAGGGAATACACATGGCATCAATAAACAGGTTGAAGCCCTCCTTGGGATGATGGAACGCCAGATCCTCGTTATCCATGGACATCATAACAAAGTCTCCCGCATAGTAAGGAGCGATGTAGGCCTCCTCGTTGTCCATGAGGTCATAAATCTCGTCCATGACATACTGCTGAACCAATGGGCGCTGCTCCTTGAGAAGCTCGGCGCAGGCTTGCAGCTCGGCTTCATCGGTGGTGTTCAGGCTATAGCCCTTGAGAAGCTCCGCAATGGCGAAGGCATCTCTGGAGTTGCCGAACATGAGGATCTTGCCGGAATACTTTTCGTTCCACAAAAGCTCCCAACCGGTGACATCGGCTTCGTCTACATACTTGGTGTTGTAAATAATGCCTACAGTACCCCAGGTGTAGGGGACAGAGTATTCGTTGTTGGGATCGTAGGTGGTGTTTTTGTAAGCCTCGTCAATATGCTGATAATTGGGGATATTGTCAAAGCTCAGGGGCAGGAGCATATCCTCCGCGATCATCCGTCCGATCATATAGTCGGAGGGAATGACCACATCCACAGAAATGCCGCCGGCTTTCAGCTTGGTGTACATTGTCTCGTTGGAATCGTAGGTGGTGTAGTTCACCTTGATGTGGGGATATTCCTTCTCAAATTCCTCGATGACATTGATGCAGCCGTCCTCGCCCAGGGACATATACTGACCCCAGTTGTAGACATTCAGGGTGATCCGATCGCCGTCCGT
>JAZNYB010000022.1:0-4425 GCA_045594185.1 Faecousia sp.
CCCCCAGCGGCAGGAGGCGACCCCTTCGCAGCGAGCCGCTATGGGCTTTTATCTGGATGTTTTGGAATATTGTCTGTCTCAGGAGCGGGAGTATCTTCCCTATGATCCCCTTCTGGACATCCACTGGGCAACGGAGGAGGAGCTTTCCGCCAGCCGCATTGCCCCAGAATACAGAGCCTTCCGCAAGCGGATTAAAAAAGACCGCTTCCCCCTTCTTATGCGCATCGGGAAAGACCTGATGCCCTTTGACCCAGCCAGCCATACCATCGGTGTCAATAATGTGGCTGTCCATGCCGCAAAGCTGGCAAAAATGGCAGGTCTGTCTGTGGACATTCCTTTGGTCAGTGCCGCATCCCTGAGCCATGACATTGGAAAGTTCGGCTGCCGGGGCAAGGATGCCAGACGAATCCCCTATTTGCACTATTATTTTACATGGCAATACCTCTCCCACGGAGGGCTTCCCCACATCGCCCATGTAGCGGCGAATCACTCCACATGGGATCTGGAATTTGAAAATCTCCCCATAGAATCCCTCCTTCTCATCTATGCCGACTTCCGGGTGCGGGGGCAAAGAGGGGAGGACGGCAAAGAGTATACCAAAATTTACTCTCTGGCAGAGTCCTATTCCATTATTCTTTCCAAGCTGGCAGATGTGACCCCGGAAAAGCTCCGCCGCTATGCCACGGTATACGCCAAGCTCCGGGACTTTGAACGCTTCCTCATCTCCCGGGGAATCAGCCCCGATTTGGAGGTTTCCGCACCCCTGTCCCCCGCTCCCTTCTCTCCCGCTTTGGCTTCAGGGGAGGCTGCCATGGACGGGCTGCGAAACCTGACCTTTGACAACAGCCTTCGATTTATGGACACCTTCTCCTCCGATACCTCCTTCGAGCAGCTTCTGGAGCAGGCAAAGGGAGAGAAAAATTTGCAAAGAATCCGTATTTATCTGCTTTTGTTTGAGGAATACCACAGCTATATGCCCCGGCGCAGCAAACGCATGACCCTCTCCTTCCTCTATGAGCTTTTGATGCACCGGGAGGGCGATGTGCGCCGCCGTGCCGCTGTGATCATGGGGCGGATCTTAGCCAACAGCGGCCCTTCCTACCGAAAGGAGCTGCCTGCGGATGCTCCCGCCACCGCCTATGCCCCCACCCTTTTGGGGTACTTTGCCGAGGCACAGGAGTTGTGGAAAGAGCAAATCGGGCTGTGTCTCCATCCGGACAGAAAAATCTCCCCCAAACACGCCCAAAGAATCGCGGACAGCTTAAAGGTGATTGCGGGGAGTCTGTTTTCCTCCTGCTCTCAGTATGATGCCCAAATCATGGCACAGCCCATTTTGGAGCTTTTGGAGCAGGCGGAAGGGGAACAGAGAACCATACTCATGGGTGTTATGGAAAAAGTTCCCGGAAAGGCTTTGGAGGAAGACGCGGTCAGCCGCAGCCTTTCCATAGCAGCAGGGTTTCTCCGTGACCCGGACATCCCTTTGCGCCTGACTGTCCTGCGGTATCTGAAATATCTCCGGAAGCAGTTCCCGGAAAATACCCAACGACTCAAAGAAATTCTGGAGCAAATGCAGCCCGGAGAGGAGTTTGCCGTCCGCTTTGCCCGGTGGGAGCTTTTGAGAGATTGCGGCTCTGCCGTGACCATGCCGGAGGGAAATACCGGCACACTGCTGCTGAGCAACCTGAAAAGCTCCGTTCACTGGACGGTAAAGCTGGTGCATATCGACTATCTGCGCCATCAGGCAAGGAAAATTCCCACCACCGCTTTTCATACCGTCACCCATTTGGACAATCTCCTGTCCGTCAGTGAGCATCTTCCTGTGCGGCAGTACGCGGGGCAAGTGCTGCTGGAGCTTTTGGAGCTGCTTACCGTGGAGCAGAAAAATGAAATCGTGGTAGACCTGACCCGGGAGCTGGAAACCGGGCAGGAGCAGATCTCCTATTATGTCGCTCCTGTTTTGGGGCAGCTTCTGTGCCGGATGCCGGATAAGGAGCTGGAAGAAGGGGTAGACTATCTGGATGACCTGATCCACGCCGCCAGCGGAACCTCCCTCCGGGCAGCCACCGCCGCGCTGTATACTCTGGGTGCCATGCTGTCCTGTCCGGAATGTACCCACAGACCGGAGGTCAGCCGCCGGGTGCTGGGGCTGCTTCTTACAGGCATTGCCCACTATGACCCCACCATCCACCAAACCGCCCTTACGGTTTTGTGCCGGGATATTTTCGGAAACGAAGCCATCGGGCTGCCCCTGCGCCGGGATCATCTGGTGCTTACGGGAAAGAAGCTGCTTTGTATGCTCAGCGAACCTACAAATCATCTTCTGACCTTCTATAACCACGCCGCCATGCTTAACCACCTGTACCGCCTTTTGGTGTCCTGTGAGGTGGAGGGCGTTCCCCTTACCTTCCCCGAAGCCATGCCCGCCGCCTTCTTCCCCGGCACTTTCGATCCCTTCTCCACAGGGCATAAGGAGATCGTCCGTGCCATCCGTGCCATGGGCTATGAGGTGTATCTTGCCATAGACGAGTTTTCCTGGAGCAAGCGCACCATCCCCAAGCTGCTCAGAAGAAAAATCGCCGCCATTTCCGTGGCTGACCAGTGGGATGTTTATCTCTATCCCGACGATACCCCCATCAATATCGCCAGTGCCGAAGACTTAGCCGCCCTTGCCCGCTGCTTCCCCGGAAGAAAACTGTCCTTGGTTGCAGGCGTGGATGTGATCGAGGGAGCTTCTGCTTACCGCTCAGAGGAAAAAGGCTCTGCCCGGTACTATGACCATGTTTTGTTCCACCGGGCAGGCAGCCACATTGACGAGAAAAAGCTGGCTCAAATTCTCTGGGGCTCGTGGAAGCTCATGCGCCTGCCCCAATGGTGCGAAGCGGTCAGCTCCACCAGGATTCGGGAGGATGTGGACAAAAATCTGGACATTTCCTCTCTGGTTGACCCCATTGTCCAGTCCTTCATCTAGGCCACCGGGCTGTATGTCCGTTCTCCCCAATTTAAGGGGGAGCTTCAGGCGGGAGACTTGTATTTTGAAAACGCCGCCGGGTCGCAAATTCCCACCCCTTCTGCCATGGAAGCCTGCCAAAGCCGCAATCCCGGCACCACTGCCTGCTATCTGCGCACCCGACAGACGGATTCCCCTTTGGGCTGGGTCTGCGGTCACAGCATCAGCAGCACCGACCTCTTGTTTGCTCTGGGCTCTCAGGAAGCGGCTGCCTATGTGCGGAAATTCACCTCCGGGCGGATCTTTTTGGTGGACTGCGTGGCTGTGCTGGAAAGAAGCATCCCCGGCATCCACCGGCTTTTGGTCAATGAGATTTTGGCAAGAAGCCTGCAAACGGAGCATACCTACGCCCTTTGCCGGTGCAACCCCACGGAAGCGTTGTATCAGGCACTTCTGGAGCTGGGCTTCCGTGCCATCCCCGGTCAGCCGGATCTGCTCAGCGTGGATATGCGCGCCCCTCTGGTTCTCATTCAGGATGTGCTTCATGGTGTAAAAGAGCCCCTGCGCAGTGACCCGGAGGTAAACCGTGAGATCGCCCGCACCCGACAAAAGCTGCGCCGCACCCTGACGGAGCTTTTCCCCGGCAGTCTGCTTCTCACCTTTGACGAGGAAATGCTGGGACAGAGCCTTGCCCGCCGGGTGCAGCTACACAACATCCCTGTGGATATGACAGCAAAACGCCCGCTGGGACCTTATATGTGTGTTCCTTACGGTCAGGCCCTTGCGGATCAGGTAGTTCCCAACACCGTGACCAAAACCCTCCGGGCTGATAAGGTATACAACGAAAATTTAAGCACCTTTACCATTGCCCAAGCTCCCGGCTACTCCCCTCTGGAGGGGCAGGTGCGTACCTTAAAATCCTTCCGCCGCCCGGTGCTTCTGGTGGATGACCTTCTGCATCAGGGACACCGCATTGCCGCTCTGGATCATATTCTCAAGGAGGAAGGGCTGGAGGTGCGCGGTATCCTTACAGGTATTCTTTCCGGGCAGGGGCGTGACCTGATGCTCACCCAAGGGCGGCAGGTGGACTGCGAATATTACATCCCCAATCTGCGGCTGTGGCTGACGGAGGGCAGTCTCTATCCCTTCCTTGGAGGAGACAGTGTTGGTCGTACCATGGAAAACGACTGGACTCGCCCCGCCCTTAATCTGGTGCTGCCCTATGTAAATCCCACATATCTGCCGGAGGGTGCTGCCAGAATGACCTTATCCATGGTCGCTCTGGAAAACGCCCGGGATATTCTGGCTGCTTTGGAGCGGCGGGATTTGGCGGCCTTCTCCACCGCTATGACTTTGGACCGCATGGCGCAGGCCCTGTACCACCCCCGCCTTCCCCACCGGGGCAGCCATTTGCGCTACGACCCCACGGTCACCCCTTCCGGCTATGTAGCGGATGATCTAGCGCAGCTAAAACGAAT
>JAZNYB010000023.1:0-2212 GCA_045594185.1 Faecousia sp.
CTTGAAGCCTATGAATAAGGTTGCTTCCGGCGGCGAATTGGCAAGAATCATGCTGGCTCTCAAAAATGTCCTTGCCCAGCAGGATCAGGTACCTACACTGATTTTTGACGAAGTGGATACCGGTGTCTCCGGCAGAGCGGCTCAGAAGGTTGCTGAAAAGCTGAGAGCGGTTGCAGGGAATAAGCAGGTTTTGTGTGTGACCCACTTGCCTCAGATTGCCGCCCTTGCTCACACCCATATGCTCATTGCCAAGGGTGAGCGAGATGGCAGGACTTACACAACGGTCACACCGCTGGATACAGAAGGCAGAAAAATGGAACTTGCCCGTATCATTGGCGGTGCATCCATTACAGAAACAACGCTTAAAAGTGCGGAGGAGATGTTGTTTTCCGAATAAAGTGAAGAAAAATCTTGACAATACATCGGTTTTTTGCTAGGATACGCCTGTAATATTTAGAACACTGTGAAGGGAAATAGTATCCTGATAGCTGTTTTCAGAGAGCCCCCGGTTGGTGCGAGAGGGTAAAAGCTGCTGGAGAAATACATCCCGGAGTGGCCTCCTTGAAAATTGCAGTAGGGGGGGACGGGTGAGCCCGATATAGCTTGTGAAAGGGTCACAAGATTTTGTGACTGAATCTGAGGTGGTACCGCGTTTATGACGCCCTCTGTCTTTGGCAGGGGGCGTTTTATTTTGGAAGGAGGGATTTTGGTGGACAGCGTAAAAATCATCTATTTAGGTCACGCTTGCTTTATGCTGGAAGCCGGTGGTTACCGCACCGTGATTGACCCATATCGTCATGGAATGGTGCCGGGGTTGCCTGATTTGCAAGTGGAAGCGGAAGCGGTCTATTGCAGCCATGAGCATGATGACCATAATTATGTACAAGCCGTTTCCTTACAAGCTACTACGGTGCCTGTGCCTTATGTGGTGGAAACGGTAATAGTTCCCCATGATGATGCACAGGGAAGCAAGCGGGGAATGAATAAGATCCATGTTTTCAATTTTGGCGGGCTTCGTATTGCCCACATGGGGGATATTGGCAGAGCTTTAACCCCTGAGGAACAGGAGAAACTCTGTGGTTTGGATGCCTTGCTGGTTCCTGTGGGCGGCTATTATACCATTGATGCGAGGCAAGCCTATGAAATGGTTGAGCAGTTGAGGCCCAGAGTCACCATTCCCATGCACTACCGGACGGATACTACTGGTTTTTCTGAAATTGCCTACTTGGGGGATTTTACAGACCGTTTTGGCAATGTGGTACATGGAGGAAACAGTCTGACCGTAACAAAAAATACAAAAAAGCAAATTCATATTCTGCAATATACTGGTGACGGAATGTAATTTGCACTGCATGGTTGGGAGGAAACATAGTGGAGATCAGCTTAGAGCGAGCACAATTTCACGATTGCCCTGAAATCCACGAACTGCAAGTAAAGTCCTTTCAGGCACTCCTTGACAAGTATCAAGATTATGATACAAGTCCTGCAGCGGAAGGACTGGAGCGGATTGAAGCCCGATACCGGCAGCAATTCACAACTTATTGGTTTATTACCTTGGGCGGTAATCGCATTGGTGGGTTGCGGGTCTGTGATTATGGAGCGGTATGTCGGTTAAGCCCGATCTTTATTCTTCCCGAGCATCAGGGTAGGGGATATGCCCAGCGTGCTATGAAACTGGCAGAAGGCCAATATCCCAATGCAATTCGTTGGGAGCTGGACACGATTGCACAGGAAGCGAAGCTGTGCCATCTGTACGAAAAGCAGGGCTATTGCCCCACAGGAAAAAGAGAAACCATCAAACCAGGTATGGACATTGTGTTCTATGCTAAAAATATAAAAACAATACAGGAGGAATCCATATGAAACTTTATGACGAACTGGTTGCCCGTGGACTGATTGCCCAGGTAACCAATGAAGAAGAAATCCGGGAAATGATCGACAACGGCAAGGCCACCTTCTACATCGGCTTTGACCCCACAGCCGACTCTCTCCATGTGGGTCACTTCATGGCTCTGTGCCTCATGAAGCGGCTGCAAATGGCGGGAAACAAGCCCATTGCCCTCATCGGCGGCGGCACTGCCATGATCGGTGACCCCTCCGGCAGAACGGATATGCGTTCCATGCTGACCCCCGAGACCATTGAGCACAACTGTGAATGCTACAAGAAGCAGATGGAGCGCTTTATTGAATTCGGCGAGGACAAGGCCATTTT
>JAZNYB010000024.1:0-4238 GCA_045594185.1 Faecousia sp.
CCACCGTCGTCTTATATTCCCAGGGCCACAGGACGCCGTACTCTCCCGCGCGCACAAGATCCCCGGAATAGGGACGCTCAATGCCGCCGATCAGCGTGCCGTGACTGCCGTCCTCACTCAAGGGAAGCACAAGCAGGGCGCACAGGATCAACAGCCCCAACTCTGCCAGATTCAGCAGTCCGTAATGGGGATAATCCGCCAAACCGCTCCACTGCCGGAGACAAGTCAGCACGATCGCCGTGGCAGACACCAGAAAGGAAAGCACCAGCCGCACCCCTCTGCCGGAAAAGCCGGTCTGAGAAGCCTTGAGCTGCACTTCTACCGGGGAAATCCCCTTTTTCCTGTTCCCGCCGGTCACGGCTTGCGTTTTAGCCTCCCCGGGCACTTCCTGTTCCGCTTTTGGGGGAGCAGGTCGTGGCTGTAAGGAGGGCGTGGGCTGTGGCTTTTGGGGAGCTTCCGGGCTCTTTTCCTGAGGAACAGTCCTTTTCTCCGGCTTCTCAGGCGCGCCAAACTCCCGAAGAATGTCCTCCAGAGAGAAAATCTCCCCTTCATTCTCCGGCTTTTGGGGCATATGAAGTTCCTCCCGGAGCTTCTGTTCCGACATAACCTTCCTCCGTAAATTATCTTCTCTGACGAACTGCCTCGTACAACAAAATCGCCGCTGTAGCCGAGGCGTTCAGGGAAGAGATCCTTCCTTTCATGGGAACACGCACCAAAACATCGCAGGTCTCCCGCACCAGCCGACCCATACCGACCCCTTCGTTTCCGATGACGATGGCAGTGCCACCCTTGAGATCCGCTTCATACAGCTCTTTTTCTCCGTCTGCCGCAGTGCCGTAGACCCAAACGCCCCGCTCCTGCATTTCCTTTAAGGCAGTGGGAATGTTTGCCACCCGAACCACAGGCATATACTCCACCGCTCCCGCAGAGGCTTTTGCCACCACCGGAGTCAGGGCAACACTGCGCCGCTTGGGGATCACAACACCATGGGCGCCGGCACATTCAGCGGAACGGAGGATCGCTCCCAAATTATGGGGGTCGGACAGCTCGTCACACACCACGATGAGGGGTTCTTCTCCCCGCTGTCTGGCTGCTTCAAAAACCTCGTCCAAAGTTGCGTAAGCATGGGCTGCCGCCTGGGCAATGATCCCCTGATGGGAATGGGTCTGGCTCATTTGATCCAGCTTCCTGCGGTCAACCGGCACGACCACAGCACCGGCTTCCTTCGCCTGTGCCGCAAGGCGGGCAAGATTCCGGTCTGTATCTCCGGCAGCTATAAACACCTTGTCAATGGTTCTGCCGCTTCGCAGAGCCTCCTGAACCGCGTTGCGCCCCTCCAGCATACCTTCCAAATACTCAGAATCTACAGTTTCCTCCGGTCTGTCCGTGAATTGCTCTTTTTGTTTTTTGTCGGCATATCCACGACGATCCGTCCTTTTGCCATAAGAGGGAATTTTTCTGTCGTTTTGCTTCATTTTGAAAGCTCCTCCAGCGTTCCGGATTTTTTGCTGATTTCTGGAAATATACCAAAAACAGGCTAAACCCCGGTGATTTTATAAATATTATAGCAAAAACATACTCCACACTCAACAACACTTTGTAACTTTCCCGAAAAACCCCGGGATTTCATGGAGAAATTCACAGAAAATTTACGCACTTTCCATGAAATTTCATTGCTCCGACAATTTTTCTGTGGTATGATAAGCATAAGAAAACTGATATGCTCAGCAAGGAGGCTGAACCAAACCTATGAACGAACAACAAAACAGGAACGATCCCAACAAGCAAAACGGGAAAAATCAGCCGGGGCGCATGCGCATTCTGCCCCTTCTTCTCATTGCCGTTGTGCTTTTGCTGGCTTTTAATCTTTTGTATGGCACGATCACCAACGGTCAAATGAAGGAAAAAAGCTACACGGACTTTATGCGGCTTTTGCAAAACGACCAGCTTGCTGAGGTGGAATTTACCTCTGACCGCATTAAGTTCCTAACCAAAGAGGAAGCTGCAAAAGAAAAGAATGTTCAGACCATTTACTATACCGGTCTGATCACCGCCACGGACAACACTCCCCTGGTCATGTCCTTGCAGCAGCAGGGTGTGACCGTCTATCAGACCCCGGAGGAAGGCATCTCCATCATCGGATATATTCTTTATCAGCTTTTGTGCTTTATTCTCATCGGCGGGCTTCTGTGGCTGATCATGAAAAAGGTTTCCGGCTCTATGGGGTCAATGGGCGGCATGGGGCAGAGCAAAGCCCGGGTCTATATGGAGCGGGAGACAGGAATCACCTTTGCCGATGTTGCGGGACAGGATGAAGCCAAGGAATCTCTGGAGGAGATCATTGATTTTCTCCACAATCCTCAGAAGTATACGGAGATCGGCGCGAAGCTGCCCAAGGGCGCGCTGCTGGTTGGTTCTCCCGGCACAGGCAAGACCCTTCTGGCAAAGGCAGTGGCAGGAGAAGCGAAAGTCCCCTTTTTCTCCATTTCCGGCTCAGACTTTGAAGAAATGTTTGTGGGTGTCGGCGCAAGCCGTGTCCGTGACCTGTTCCAGCAGGCGGCGAAGGTAGCTCCCTGTATCATTTTCATTGATGAGATCGATGCTGTGGGTCAGCGGAGAGACTCCCGCAACGGAAGCACCGACCAGACCCTGAATCAGCTTCTTTCCGAAATCGACGGCTTCGATTCCTCCAAGGGTGTTGTGTGCCTTGCCGCAACCAACCGCCCGGAGGTTCTGGACAAGGCTCTGCTTCGGGCAGGTCGCTTTGACCGTCAGATCATTGTGGATAAGCCCAACTATCAGGGTCGTCTGGACACCTTAAAGGTGCATACCAGAAAGATCCGTCTGGCAGAGGATGTGGATCTTTCCAAAATCGCCCATGCCACCGCAGGCGCGGTAGGGGCGGATCTTGCAAATCTGGTCAATGAAGCGGCTCTCCGAGCGGTGCGCAAGGGGCGCAAGGCAGTGAATCAGGAGGATCTTCTGGTTTCCTTTGAAACGGTCATTGCAGGCGCGGAAAAGAAGAACACCGTCCTTTCCGATATTGAAAAGCGCATGGTCGCCTATCACGAGGTCGGTCACGCACTGGTTGCAGCCCTGGAAAAGCACACCACACCCGTATCCAAGATCACCATTGTCCCACACACCACAGGCGCTTTGGGCTACACCATGTACACCCCGGAGGAAGAACGCTTCCTCACCACCAAAGACGAGCTTCTGATCCATTTGAGAACCATTGTTGGAGGCAGAGCGGCAGAGGAAGTGGTTTTCGGCGTGCAGACCACCGGTGCTGCCAATGATATTGTAAACGCCACGGAGCTTGCGAGAAAAATGGTGACACAGTACGGCATGAGCGAGCGGTTTGGTCTTATGGCAACGGCATCGGTTCAAAGCAAGTATCTGGATGGTCCGGCATTTTTGGACTGCTCTCAGGATACCGCCGCCAAGATCGATCAGGAGGTGCAGGCGATCCTTGCGCAGGCACTTCGGGATGCCAAGGCACTGCTTACGGAAAACCGCCCTTTGCTGGAGGAAATTTCCCAGTACCTTCTGGCAAAAGAGACGATTACGGGAGCGGAATTTATGGCTTGCGTAAACGCTTCCCGGAATACTGAGGATATAACAGAATAAGCGCAACAACAAATTGTCCCGCTGACTGCAAATGTACTGTCAGCGGGACTGATCTTTATTTTCTAATACGACCGGCTCTTGTGGCATTGAGGATCGCCAAAACAGCAACGCCCACATCAGCGAAAACAGCCAGCCACATGGTAGCGATACCGAACACACTGAGCAGAAGAACCGCGAACTTCACGCCAAGCGCAAACACCACATTCTGTCTTGCTACAGCCATGGTCTTTCGGGCGATCCTGACCGCCTTGGGCAGTCCTCTTAAATCATCCTTCAAAAGCACCAGATCGGCGGCTTCCACAGCGGCATCCGAGCCGATACCACCCATGGCAACTCCCACATCCGCAAGAGCCAGCACCGGGGCATCGTTGACCCCATCACCCACAAAAACCGTCGTCTTTCCTTCCCCGGTCAGAGCTTTTGCTTTTTCCACTTTATCCTGCGGTAAAAGTTCCGCAAACCACCGGGAAATGCCCAGGCTTCGGGCAACCTTTTCCGCTGCCCCTGCTCTGTCTCCTGTGAGCATGACGGTCTCTCTAACACCAAGGGCTTGCAGCTCCCGGAGGGCTTCCTTCGCGCCGGTCTTGATCGTGTCACCAAGAAGGATC
>JAZNYB010000025.1:0-14924 GCA_045594185.1 Faecousia sp.
ATTCCCAAGCTCACCCGGGCGAATATGTCTGAGGAGCTGAAAAAGATCCATGTGGCGGACACCGGGGAGAAAAAGTCTGTTGCCCGGAAGCTTATTTCCATGGATGACTTTGGTCTGATGCCCATTGCCCTTGCCATTGTGCTGGGCATTGCCATTGGCAGTCTGAAATTCGGCAGCTTCTCTCTCACCACCACCGGCGGCTGTCTGCTGGCAGGTCTGCTCTTTGGTCACCTTGTACACATCGGCCCTGTAAATCTCACCCCCGACGCCAAGACACTGCGGGTACTGCGGGAAATGGGTCTGGTCTTCTTCCTCATGGGCGCGGGCATCTCCGGCGGTTCCCGGTTCGTTGAGCTGTTTGAGGGGATCTACTTCGTATACGGTGTCATTATGACGGGGCTTCCCATGATCATCGGCTTCCTTGTGGCAAAATATGTTTTGAAGCTGCCCCTGTTCAACAATCTGGGCTCTATCACCGGCGGCATGACCTCCACCCCCGCTCTGGGCACTCTGATCCAGGTCACAGGCACCGAGGATGTCGCTTCCGCTTACGCCGCTACTTACCCCATCGCCCTGATCTCCGTGGTTCTGGCTTCTCAGATCATTATCAACTGCTTCTCCTGAGAATCAGAGAACAAAAAATACGCACTGCTGTTTTTCCTGACAGCAGTGCTTTTTGTTGCAATATTTCAATAGGGCGACTGTAGAGTCCGGATGCTCCCGCCCTGCATTTGTGTCTGCAAACCAAAATTTAGAGGGAATGAGCACTGCCCACCCCCTCGATTTTCAATGTAAATTATTCTTCTTTTTCCAAAACACTCTTTTCGATCTCCGCAACCAAATCGCTTGGTTTCATGTTAAGAGCCACGGCAATGCGCCAAATCGTTTCAAAATTCGGTTTTTTCGTGCCTTGTTCGATCATAGTCAGGTGCGTTCGGGCAATCCCTGCAAAACCACTGAGCAGTTCCTGTGTCATGCCCTTGTTTGTTCGTATTTTCCGAATCACCTTTCCCACAATATGGTTGTCGAATTGCATGGAATCACCGCCTTCCATGCAATTAGAATACCCTAATATTCAGAGAAATAAGTCTACGATAATAGACATTTGCAAAAAGATATGTTATACTGTGCGCCAGCAGGACAGACAGAGAACCCCTCTATCTGCGCTTAAAAATTTGGAGGAATAGCCATGGATACTTCTCAGAAATTAGACCGCCTTTATGCAATCGCGGAAACCGACGACATCTACCTCACATGGAAGCACACCTACGAGGAATGTACCCAGCTTCTCAAAAGGTACGCTGACACCCAGCCCTTCTATGCGACGATTTTAGCCTACACCGAAGCGGGGCGCATGATGGCGCAGAGAGTCGCGCTTTTGGCTTGTGAGCATATGGAATTTTCGGAAGACGCGGAGGAAGCAGGCGGCACTTGCTGACACCCGGCAAGGATGTTTCTGTTGAAATCTTTTTCAGAGTATGGTACGATTAAAATACCCCAAAACAACGAAGGAGGTATCATCCATGAAAAAGCTCTTATGCTTGCTCCTTTCTGTGCTTTTGCTTCTTACCGGCTGCGCCCCAAGCCCCAGCAATGAGACACAGCCCCCGGAAACAGAACCCCAAAACCCCATTCCACAGGAAACAGAAACCTACACAGAGCCTACAGAAGAAATCGACCCCACAGAACCCACCGAAGAAATCCTCCCCACCGACCCCGCCTTGGATGAGCTTCGGGAAAACCTGCCCCTGATGGACGGCTCAACCTCCCTGATTCCCATGGAGGCAGGCATTCGGGCGGCTCTTTTCGGAAAAACCATAGAGGAAGCTACGGCGGAAGTTGTCCACAGCTCCACTTGGGGTTCTTTCTGGAATCTGCTTGGGGGCAGTGTGGACATGATCTTCTCCTGTCCTCTTTCTCAGGAGCAGTGGGATCGTGCCAAAGATGAGAATGTTACTTTGGAGGCTGTGCCCATTGCCAAGGAAGGCTTCATCTTTGTGGTCAACGCAGAAAATCCTGTTAACGAGCTGAGTCAACAGCAAATTCGGGATATTTACTCCGGCAAGATCACCAACTGGTCACAGGTGGGCGGTCTGGACGAGGAGATCATTCCCTATCAAAGAAACAATGACTCCGGCAGCCAGAACTATATGAAGGTCTTTATGGGCGACACTCCCCTCATGGATGCCCCCTCAGAAAGGCGTCCGGCATCCATGGAAGGACTTATGAATGTGGTTGCCATTAACGAAAACGCCAGAGGTGCCATTGGCTACTCCGTCTACGCCTATGCCGCGGATATGTACGGCAACGGCAACGAGATCAAGTTCATTGCGGTAGACGGCGTTGCTCCCAGCAAGGCAACCATGGCATCGGGAGAATATCCCCTTTTGGGCGAGAACTTTGCCGTATTTAACGCCGACGAGCCGGAAGACAGTTTCGTGCGGCAGTTGGTGGACTGGATCCTCTCCTATCCCGGTCAGCTCGCTCTGGCAAAGGCAGGCTATGTCACCATGGAAAACATTGGCTTTGACTACCGGGAAATGCGGCTGACCAAGTATCAGGGTGTTGGCACAGGCCCCAAGGCTGAGGGTCACGACAGCACGATCTACAGCATCCGTACCGTCGTTCCCACCCAATGGGGAAGCACCGAGCGTGAGCTTCTTCTGGCAGAGACGGTTACCTTGCCCGACGGAAATCAGACCTACCGCGTTTCCGGACTTGCCAACGAAGCACTTACACAGGAAATCAACGACTTTATTGACCTGCAAATGACCACATGGGCATGGGAGGAAGCCCAAAAGACCATAGAGCTGGTAGGCAAAATGAATTCCCCCTATGATTACGGGCTATACACTACCCAGTATTGGGCATGGGACACGCAGAGCGATCTGCCTGTTGCCATTGCCGTCACCTGTGACAACGGCTATCTTTCCGTTGCCATAAGTGTGGGCTATCAGTACGCGGTAGGAGACGGGGCGTGCCGCTATACCCGCACCGAAACCGCCACCTGGGATATTTTCACCGGGAAACGGCTGAGCGTGGAGGATCTGTTTGTTGAAGGCACGGACATTGCGCAGGCACTTAACGATTACCTCCGCTGGAAGGTGCAGGAGCCCGTCAGAGGCCTTGAGCTTTATTACTATGACATGATAGACGACTTTGCCGCCCTGCCCACCACCGGCTGGCATATGACCCATGACTCCATTTATTTCGATGCCATGAACCCCTACTTTGCCTACGGTATCCGCTTCCTGCTGGAAGACATGGAGCAGGAGGTTTTGGCAGCGGGTATTGCCCGGGATTTTTCCGGTTGCCTGTCTGATCCCATGCTGGAATGTCGCAAGACCTTGCGGATCGATCCTCTGCGGGTAAACTACGAATACCTGAACGACGAGTTCCTGAGCTGGGGTTATCTGGTGGAGGATAAATACCCCATGGCGGCAACCATCAACCGGCAGGTGAAGGATTATGTGACCACCTACTATCAGGAGGATGTGATCCGGGATCACTTCCGGGAGAATGTGTCCCCGGATATGGAAGTGGATCTGTACTGGATGGATTGGGGCATTCAGGGCTTTGGCAAAAAATATGTGCTTTTCAGTGGGAACTGCCCCTATGCCTATGAACCCACCACGGACTCCTTCCATTATTACGGCAAAACCGCCACCTTGCTCTTTAATTTGGAAACGGGTCAGCAGATGACTTGGCAGGAGCTGCTAAAGCCCGGCTGGGAAAGTGCCTGCACTGCGGAAGACGGCTCCGGTTATCCCTGTCCCATGCCGGAAAATTACAGCAGCATGACCCTGCACTATATCGGTCTTTATGTGGACAATGCCCTGTATATTCAGCTTTTGGACGAAACCGACGCTACATACACACTGCAGATCCCTCTTGATTACATAAACCTGTAAACCAAAAAACACCCCGGTGCAGCCTGAAAACGGGCGCACCGGGGATTATCTTTATTCCTCGTAAATTCGGGCGGGTCGTGCTGTGAGACGGCAGAGGATCTCGTTTTTGTTAGAGCCTGCCATCTGCGCCGCCTGTGCCACAGTCAGGGCTTCGTCTGTACCGTCGCCGTAGATGGTAACCAAATCACCTTCTTGGACATCCGGCACATCGGTTACATCCGCAACGCACTGATCCATGCACATAATGCCAACCAAAGGGCACTTGTGACCCCGCACCAGAACATAGCCTTTTCCGCTGAGGGCTCTGGGGTAGCCGTCCGCATACCCAAAGGGCAAGGTCGCAACGGTACTCTCCCGCCGCGCCACCCAGTCCAGATCATAGCCCACACCTTCTCCCGGTCGCAATTTCCGCAGTCGGGCAATGCGAGTCTCCATGGTCAAGACAGGCTGCACGGTAAAGCGATCGTCCTCATAGCTTTTCATGCCGTAAAGCAGCGCACCGGGGCGCACCATGTCCAGACGAAAATCGGGATAGTCCACAGCACTGATACTGTCGGCAATATGGCGGTAACGGAAGGTATAGCCCATGGATGCCAGATTGTCCACCACCTCAAAAAAGCGGCGAAGCTGCACTTCATCGGAAGCTCGATCCTTCAGGGCAAGATGGGAGTAGATCCCCTCGGCATAGATGCCCTCTGTGCGGAGAATTTCCAAAAGCTCCCCGCAGTCGTCCGTGCCAAGGCGGTTGAAGCCGGTTTCCACTTTCAGGTGGACAACAGCTTTCTTTCCCTGAAGCCTTGCGGCATCACCCAAAAGCCTTGCCTGGTGGGAAGAAAAAATGGTGAGGGTAATGTTCCGCTCCACTGCCAGAGGAAGAAGCCGGTCAGGGGTATAGCCCAGAACGAACAGGGGCGCATCAGGCAGAGCCTCCCGCAGGGGCAGAGCCTCCTCCAGCCGTGCCACCGCCAAATAGTCCGCTCCGTGGGCAAGAAGGGTAGAAGCAATGCCAACAGCACCGTGAGCGTAGCCATTGGCTTTGATCACTGCCATAACGGCGGTGTTCTCCCCTATCAACCTGCGAAAAGCATCTAAGTTTTCTCCCAGCTTTTTCAG
This sequence comes from Faecousia sp., assembly GCA_045594185.1. Lineage (GTDB taxonomy): Bacteria > Bacillota > Clostridia > Oscillospirales > Oscillospiraceae > Faecousia. The sequence goes on from JAZNYB010000025.1 coordinate 5,025, forward strand.
GGACACACGGATCACAGTATCCCCGGTAATCATAGAGGACCCTCCATCAGCTTCCATACTCCCGCTGAAATCAGAGCAAGCCCTGTAAGTATACAGTCCTCATGGGGAGCAAAGGTGGCAGTGTGCAATGCCTGCGCCTCCTGACCGGAAGCCCGTGTTCCGATGCTGAAATAACAACCCTTCGCGGCATTGGCAAAATAGGCAAAATCATCCGCGCCCAGACTGGGGGTATCCTTCAATACCACCTTGTCCGCACCCAGAAGCGCTCTGGCTTCATCCGCCATCAGGTGGGTCAAAGCAAGGTCATTGGTCAAGGCGGGATAGTCGTCGATCAGCTCCACCTCCGCTTCCGCTCCAACAGCGGCAGCGGCAGACTGAGCGGTTCTTGTGACCAACTCCTTGATCCTTCCGATGATTTCCATATCCAGAACACGGATCGTGCCCTTCATGGTCACCTCTCCGGCTACGATGTTGCGCCCTGTACCCCCTTCAATGGAACCGATGGTCACCACCACAGGCTCTGTGGGAGCGGTGCGGCGGCTGTTTATGGTCTGCAAGGCGGTGATCACATGGGCGGCGGCTACGATAGTATCCACGCCCTGCTCCGGGTGCGCTCCGTGACAGCCCTTGCCCCGGACGGTGATATTCAGCTCGATCACCGCCGCGTTCATCTTCCCCGGCAGGAAGGAGGCAGAACCCACTGCCAAAGTGGGGGCGACATGGATGCCCAGCACCGCATCCACGGTGGGGTTTTCCATGCACCCTTCCCGGATCATGGTGTTTGCGCCACCCACGGTTTCCTCCGCAGGCTGGAAAAACAGCTTAACGGCACAGCCCAGCTCCCACTCCCGTTCCTTGAACATCTGAGCGGCACCCAGCAAAAGGGCGGTATGAATGTCATGGCCGCAGGCGTGCATGACCCCGGGATTTCGGGAGGCATAGGGAAGCCCGGTTTTTTCCTCAATGGGCAGGGCATCTATATCTCCCCGGATACCAACCGCTCTTGTGCCTTTGCCGATGGTAGCGGTAATGCCGCCGTTGCTATGGGTACGGTAAGACACACCCAGCTTCTCCAAACGCGCCACAATGAGAGCGCAGGTAAGATGCTCATGCTCTGAAAGTTCAGGATATTGATGCAGCTCCCGGCGCAGGCGCACAGTATCGTCAAATACACTTCGGGCAATGGCAAAATGATCTATCATAGAAGAATCAGTCCTCTCGCTTGCCGTTGATGAATACAGCAGTGGTCTTGGTGAGATAATGGAAGGGATGACCGCTGAATACTACAATATCCGCATCCTTGCCAACGGAAATAGATCCCAGACGATCCTCTACGCCGGCGATCTTCGCGGGGTTGATGGTAATGGCACGGAAGGCCTCCTCCTCGGGAAGTCCCTCACGGACAGTAATGGAAGCCAAATGGGGAAGCAGCCACAGAGCCACCACATCATGGTCGGTAGCAATGGCGAACTCCACACCGGCAGCGTGAAGCTCCGCGGCGATCGCCAAAGTACCGCCCACGGTTTCAGGCTTTCCGGCAGGCCCGATGCAGGGACCAACGATGGGCATAGAGCCGGACTTGGCAATTTCAGGGATAACACGAGAGCCCACGGTGGTATGCACTGTGGAAACACGAAGATTAAACTCTCTGGCAATACGCAGAGCCGTCAGAATATCATCGGCACGGTGGGCATGGATGTGGGCAGGGATCTCCCGCTTGAGCAAAGGGATCAGGGCTTCCATTTCAGGATCGTAAACATCCTCGCCCGCCTCCTTCTTTGCCATATACCGCTGGGCATTGGTCAAGGTCTTGCGGAACACAGCGGCAACGCCCATGCGGGTCATGGGTGTGCGCCCCTTGCTTTCACCGAAGTTCCGTTTGGGATTTTCACCGGTGGCGCACTTAATGGCACAGGGGGCCTTGACCACCATGCGCTCGGCATCGGTGTCGGTACACAGCTTCATAACCGCTGCCTGACCGCCGATGACATTGGTGCTGCCGGGGCAGACGACCGCACTGGTGATGCCCGCCCGACGAGCCTTGGGAATGGCAATGTCAAAAGGATTGAAACCATCTACCACCCGCATATCAGGGGTGACCGGGTCGGTGGTTTCGTTGCAGTCCTCACCCTCCCAACGCAGACCTTCTTCGGAGATACCGATATGGGTGTGGGCATCGATGAAGCCGGGCATAATGTAGCCACCCTTGGCATCCAGCACCTCTCCGTCATAAGCGGGAGCCTGTGCCATGTCACCGAAACCGGTGATCACGCCATTTTCAAAATCCACATAGCCGTTGTCAAAACGACCGTTTTCGATGGTGATCAATATACCGTTCTGGATTCTCATTACGAAAACCTCCAATCAACTCATAGGAATCAGGAAGGAGAGAATCACCATAATAACACCACAGATTGCCCGGGCGATTGCCCGGGCTGCATCTGCTTGTTTTTGGGTGAAATTCTCCTCCGCCGCCACAGTGGCGGATGTTAAATCGTCGTCAAAATCGTTGCTGCTCCTGCGGAAGGAGGGCTTATGCCATTTCTTCTCCTTGAATCTGCGCAGGATATAGGGTGTCTTGGGTTTTTGGTTTTTCGGCTTTCGTCCAAACAACCGCATACCCGTCATTTTTAAGTAGGTAAACCATGCCCAGCAGAGCATCACAAACCCAAAAGCGCACAGGGAATTGACCATAAAGATGCCGCCGCCCAGCAACGCGCCGACCAGCAGGGACACCACCAGCATCACGCCGAGATAGGCAAAGGCACGCTTATAGATCAGGCGAATAAACTGCTTTTTCTCTTTCTTATCCATTAACCCATTGTCTCCAGGTCAGCACGATAGCCCTCCAGCTCCTTTTCGTTTGCCAGAATGAAGTGCCCGGGGAGGATCTCCACCCACTGAGGCTTGTCGCTGCTGTAATCGTGCATGGAAGGATCGTAGTGCAGCAGCTTTTTGCCGCGCTCTACATCGGGATCGGGATAAGGAATGGCGGACAGCAGTGCCTTGGTGTAAGGATGCAGAGGATGCAGGAACAGCTCCTCGCACTCCGCCAGCTCCACCAGACGACCCTTATGGATAACGGCGATACGGTCAGAGATGAAGCGAACCACAGACAGGTCGTGGGCAATAAACAGGTATGTCAGACCCCGTTCTCTTTTCAGCTTGTTGAGCAAATTGATGACCTGCGCCCGGATGGAAACATCCAGTGCGGAAATAGGCTCGTCCGCTACCACAAAGTCCGGGTTCATGATCAGGCTGCGGGCGATACCGATACGCTGCCGCTGACCACCGGAAAATTCATGGGGGAAGCGGGAGGAGAACTCGCTGGACAGACCGACCTCAGCCATAATGGCTTCGACCTTCTCCATACGATCCTGCTCGTTTTCAAAAAGCCTGTAATTATAAAGACCCTCGGAGATGATATAGTCCACCTTGGCACGCTCGTTGAGGGATGCCATAGGATCCTGGAAGATCATCTGCATCTGCATACGAAGCTCTTTGGACTGCTGCTTGCTGATCTTGCCGGTAATGGGCTGATCCCGGAAGGTGATGCTGCCATCCGCCTTATAAATGCGCATGATGGCTCGACCAATGGTAGTCTTGCCGGAGCCGGACTCACCTACCAGAGACAGAGTCTCACCCTTATAGATATCGAAGCTAACGCCGTCAACAGCCTTAAATTCCTTGCTGCCCAGCTTAAACTTCACCGTCAGATCCTTGACCTTAAGCAGCTTTTCCGCTCCCTCATACCGGAAGGGTTCCATGGGGCTCTGCTGCTCCTTGATCTTTGCGTGACGCTCCTCCAGCATCTTTTTATGCTCCGCCGCATAGGGGTGCAGCAGCCAGGTTTTGGCGAAGTGGGTGTCGGACACCTGAAACATGGGAGGTTCTTCTTCAAAGTCGATCTCCATAGCATCGGGGTTACGGGGAGCGAAGGCATCGCCCTTGATCTCCTTGTAGAGACTGGGGGGTGTACCCTTGATGGAATACAGGTCATGTCCCTTTACGCCCAACTGGGGCATAGACTGAAGCAGTGCCTTGGTATAAGGATGGGCAGCCTCATTAAAGATCTCATGAACGGTGCCGTATTCCACGATCTGACCGGCATACATAACACCCACCCAGTCTGCCACATTGGCAACAACGCCCAGGTCATGGGTAATGTAAACAACAGTCATTTTCAGCTCTTTTTGCAGTTCCCGGATCAGATTCAGGATCTGCGCCTGAACCGTCACATCAAGAGCGGTGGTAGGCTCGTCACAAATGAGGATCTCAGGACGGCAGGCGATGGCAGTGGCAATAACAACTCTCTGCCGCATACCGCCGGAAAATTCATGGGGATACTGCTTATAGCGAGTCTCCGGATCCTGAATACCAACCTTGCGCAGAATTTCCAGAGCTTCCTTTTTTGCCTCATCGTGGGGAGTGCCGAAGTGCCATGTAATAACCTCAGTGATCTGCTCGCCGATGGTGCGAACCGGGTTCAGAGAGGTCATGGGATCCTGAAAAACCATGGCGATCTTCTTGCCACGGATACGGAGCCATTCCTCCTCCGTGGTAAACCGGGTCAGCTCCTCGTCACGGAAAACGATCTTGCCCCCGGAAATCTTGCCGTTTTTATCCAGCATACCAATAAAGGACTTGGTAAACACGGACTTGCCGCAGCCGGATTCGCCAACGATCGCCAGAGTTTCGCCCTCATACAGATCCAAAGACGCGCCACGGACGGCGGTAAGTGTCTTTCCCCGGAGGTTAAACTGGATCTCCACATCCTGAGCAGAGAAGATGCGGGGACCGATATGTCCATTTTGCTGCATAATCTTCTCCCCCTTTCTCAGACATGGTTGCGGGGATCCGATGCATCAGCGAACTTGTTGCCGATAACATAGAAAGCCACGGTGATGATACACAAAATGATGGTAGGCAGCAGCATCTGATAGGGGTGCAGGGTAAAGGACGCGCGACCATGGTTGACAATGTTGCCCAGAGTGATAGCATCCACAGGCAGACCAACACCAACGAAGCCAAGGAATACCTCAGAGCCGATGGAGTAAGGGATGCAAAGTGCCGCCTCCATAATGATCAGGCTGATGATATGGGGAATGATGTTCTTGGTGGCAATGCGGCGCATGGGAGTGCCAAGGCACTGGGAAGCCACATTGTATTCACTGTCACGAATGGACAGGATACGGTTTCGGAAGAAGCGGGCTTCCACGATCCAACCACGGGTCGCCATGGAAATAAAGAGGGTGAGGTAACTGGTGTTCATAATATAAGCCAGCAGCACCAGATACACCGTTGAGGGGATGTTGGTAATAATATTGTAGATCTCGATCATAATGGGATCCAGCTTCTTGTTGTAGCCCCAAATCGCGCCAACGATCATACCAATGCCCACATCGGACAGGGCAATACAGAAGGCAAGCAGGAAGGAGTTACGGCAGCCGTACCACGCCCGGGTCCAAATATCACGACCCAAAGTATCCGTACCGAACCAATGCTGGGCACTGGGGCGGCGGTTCCACTCCAGAGGATTGAGAACCACGGCGTTGGGATCTACAGGAGATACCAGAGGGTACACAAAGCTCATCACAATAATAAGTCCAATGAGAACCACCAATGCCAGAACCGCCTTATTCTTAAAGAAGGTACGGATGGTGGATCTCCAGTAGGAATAGTTGGAGTAGCCGGTATCCTCACTGAGCATACTGTCGAATACTGCCGCCTTAAACTTCAGGGGATTAAGCACCCGGTCAATTTTCTTTTCTTTTTGCTTTTCCATGTGCTTACGCCTCCTCTGTCAGTTTAATACGGGGGTCAACAGCCGCCACCAGCAGGTCACCCAGGAATACGCCCAGAACAGACAATACGGCATACATCAGCACGATGATCTGCACCAGATTATTGTCCTGCTTCTGGATGGCAGTGGTCAAAAGACCGCCGGTGCCGGGAATGGCGTACAAGCTCTCAATGACCAGAGAACCGGAGATGATAAACAGCAGGTCACTGGGCAAATAGATGACCAGGGGAATGATGGCGTTTTTGAAAATGTGCCGCTTCCAGACTTCCTTTTTGGGAAGACCCTTCACCAGCGCAAATTTTACATAGTCACGGTTTTCCTCGTCCACCATAAACCGCCGCAGCCACAGGGCGTACCACGCCACACTGCCCAGAGACAGGCAGATCACCGGCAGGATCCAGGACGAAGGAACATCTTTATCAAAGACCATAGGCAGATTGAACCACAAGGAAACCCAGACCTGAATAAAGAACAGATAGATCAGGTTGGGAACGGCGCGGACAATCAGAATATAGCCTGTGCCCAGGCGGTCGCCCCAGCGATCCTTAAACCGCACCATGAGCATACCCAGAGACAGACCAAAAATGATACCCAGCAGCATACTGGTAAAACCAAAGGCTGCTGTGACAGGAATTTTTTCCACCAGCAGTGTGGAAATGGGAACCTTGGGGTACACCGTCAGGCTTCGTCCCAAATCTCCCATAAAGATATTTTTTACAAAGCGACCCAACTGGACAATGGGATGATCCAGCAAGCCCTGATTGCGCAAATAGCTCATGCGCGTAGCTTCATCGGCTTCCTTAAGCATTTCCTGAGGGAAATAGCCGCTCAAAGGCATCAGGCGCAGCAGCATAAATACTACCACAAAAACGATGCAAACAGTGAGCAAGGAATTCATAGCTCTTTTCAGTATATACTTTCCCACGACAAACCTCCCGTTTCGACAGGATCAAAGGACTTCAGACGGACCTCTGGTACCGTCTCTATAAATTTACCCCCACCCTACCCCATGGGAGCAGGGCGGGGGCTGTGTTGTTAAGTAGCGTTCGCGAAGCTAAAGCTCACGAATCAATTGCCGGCCAGAGCGGCAGCACGGTCTTCCTCGTACTTGGCAGAGATCTCATTGAACTCTTCCAAAGTGATGGGCTCGGTGCGAACCAGAGCGCCCTTATACTTGGCGTTGCCGTACAGAGTCAGAGGAGAGGTGTAGGGCTCGCAGTAGGTCATGTAGTAGCCACGCAGAGAGGAGATGAAGGGGATGACATAGGCGTTGTCGCACAGATAAGCCTCAGCCTCCGCGAAGTACTGCAGGCGCTCCTCGAAGGTGGAAGCGGACAGAGCCTTCTCGATGAGAGCATCATACTCGGGAACATCATAGCAGCCAACATTCTCAGCACCGTCGGTGGTCATACGGGTCAGGATGCCGGAGGGATCGGCGTAGCCGGTGGACAGGGAGTCGAAGTAGATGTCGTAGTTCAGAGGATCGGCAACGGTGCCATAGGTCCAGCCGCTGTATGCCTGGATCTGGAAGTCGATGTACTCAGCGCCGATGGACGCTTCGATCATTGCCTTGAAGAGCTGAGCCATGATGATCTCAGCCTCGTCGTCAGTGCCGACATAGCAGATGGTAACAGGCAGCTTGCCGTCTACATCGAAGGTGCAAACGGGAGAATAGTCAACAGTGCCAGCCTCGCAGCCGATGATGTTACCGTTCTCATCGCACAGCTCAGCGATAGCAGCCAGCATATACTCACGAGCCTTCTCGGGGTTGTTGTAATCGGTTTCCTTAATAGCCTTCAGAGGCTCGTAGTCGGTGTAATCCTTACCGTTGCTGTCGTAAATAGCACCTTCAGCGTTGATGGTGTTACGCAGGATACGGGAGGGGTTCACGGGCTCACGAAGGGCACCCAGATTCTCACGGTTCATGGAATACTGCAGAGCCTTACGGAAGTTCAGGTTGTTGATGAAGATGTTGAACTCGGGGTTTGCACCGGCGAAGTCCAGCCACAGATAGTTGGTGGAGAAGCTATGGCTGGTGGGCAGCAGGTTGTCTTCCCACTCAGTGCCCTGCAGGGACAGGTAAGCCTCGGATTCCACGCTGGCGTAGTCAGTCTCGCCGCGCTTGAACATTTCCAGAGAGGTGGTGCCATCGGGGATCATCTGATAGTCAACGGTCTTGATGGTGACCTTATCGGCATCCCAGTAGTGGGGGTTGGCGGACAGGGTGATAGCCTTGTCACGCTCGAAAGCGGAGACATAGTAAGCACCGCAGTACAGCATATGCTCGTTGTCAACAGCGAAGTCCTCGCCCTGAGCCATGGCATAGTCATACTCCACGGGCAGAAGCAGCATGCTGCTCTCGATGAGGGACAGGAAATAGGGGGCGCTGCCGTCCAGAGTATACTCAACGGTATACTTGTCCAGAGCCTTAACGCCGACCATTTCGTCGAACTTGGCAACCACATCCTCACGATTCTGATCGGTGATCAGACCGCAGTCGATGTCGTCCAGAGTCCAGTAGTAGTCATACAGACCAGCGATCAGGTTGCGTACAACGCGCAGAGAGTACGCGCCGTTAAGGGGATCGCCGATGTAACGGATGCCGTCAACGAAGTCCTGAGCGGTCAGCTCATACTCAGTCTCAGCACCGGTGTGGTCGATCCACTTCAGACCTTCACGGATCTTGAAGGTCCAGACGGAGTTGTCGTCATTGGTGGTCCAGCTCTCAGCCAGAGAGGGACGATAAACACCATAGATGTCGGGTTCCACCAGGCCGTCGATACAGTTGGAGACGATCTCACGGACAGTGCCGTAAGCGGTGGTGTAGTAGTTGAAGGAAGCGTAGGAAGAGGAGAAGTAGGTCTTATAGACATCTTCGTACTCAACCTTGCCCTTGCCGCCATTGCCGCAAGCAGCAAGGCTGAAAATCATAACAAGAGCCAGAAGTAATGCGAGTAGACGTTTCATTTTTGGAAATCCTCCTTATTTTTTGATTTGTGTCTCTACCGTATTTCTGCGCTGCCAGTATCATACACCTTTTTTTATAAATAATCAAGATGGAGCAGATAATTTGGTATATATGTCTGGTTTGCACCCCCAAATTTTGGTTGTTTTTACAATAGATTTTTTGCGGCACAGGAGGAATACCGTCAAAAAAATCGTTTTCGCTGGCATATAACAGTCTTTGCTCCGCACACAACCGTCCCGGCGTGGCAAAACAGCACCGTCTGACACGAAAAAACAGTGAATTTCCGTTCACAAAATCAACCAAAGCAAAAAACACGATACAGCTTTTTTCAAAAAGGAGCTTCCAAATTCCGGGGAGTTTTCCCATAAGATGCAATCATATTTGCTTTCTTTTGGGCAATGCTATGGTTGCGGAAAGAAACGATGCTCTCCAACCGGAAAGTGTCGGCTTTCCGGAAAACAAAAAAGGAGAGATGGATTATGAGCAGCAAGAACAACAACCAGATCAACATTCCCGAAGCTCGTGAGGCAATGGACAAGTTCAAGATGGAGGCCGCTTCCGAAGTCGGTGTCAACCTGAAGCAGGGCTACAACGGCGACCTGACCTCCCGTGAGGCCGGTTCTGTCGGCGGTCAGATGGTCAAGAAGATGGTCGAGGCTTACGAAAACGGTCTGAAGTAAACGACCATTCCCCCCCAAAAAGGGCTGCCTTCCAATGAGGGCAGCCCGAATTTTATGGAGTTTTATAAAGACAACGCTTCCCCGGTATATCCCAAAATTTCCCGGCAGTATTTTTCCGGGTCGAAGGGGTCAAGACCCGCATCCTTCCGAAGATACAGGGGATGATGGGGATGCCCCTTTTGGGAAATGGGTCCCGCGGTAAACCACCGGGCATTGTACCGGCAGCCCAAAAGGATCTGATCCATCAGACACCGGGCGAGATACTCCCGCTTTTCGATGATCGCGCCCCAAGCCGCCCAAACGCAAGGATTTGGACTAAGGGAAAGCAGGTATTCCCAGGCTTTCAGGTTTTCCCTATGCAGCAAAGGATTGCAGTGCCGCTCCATGGCATTGGGGTCGGTTGCTCGCTGGGCGTAAACATTAAACATTAAGAAGCTGTCAAAGCCGTT